>WQUE01000317.1 GCA_009785885.1 Actinomycetes bacterium | reverse complement strand
ACCGGATGCTCCGGGGGCACGACGGACGGCGCCGTGTTCAACACCTCCTGGATGCGGTTCGCGCAGACCTGGGCCCGGGGCAGGAACATCATCATCATCGCGGCCATCATCACGCTCATCAGGATGAGCATCAGGTACGTCAGGAACGCCGTGACGTTGCCGACCAGCATGTCGCCGTTGTCGACCCGCCGGGCGCCGAACCACCACACCGCCACCACGGAGCCGTTCATGATGAGCATCACGATGGGCATGAGCACGGCGAACCACGTGCCGATCCTGATGCCGACGTGGCGCAGGTCGGCGTTCGCGCGAGCGAAGCGCAGGCTCTCCTGCACCTCGGTGACGAACGCGCGGATCACGCGGACGCCCGTGAGCTGCTCGCGCAGCACGCGGTTCATCGCGTCGATGCGCGTCTGGTTCAGCCGGAACAACGGCACCATGCCCGACATCACGATGCCGACGATGATGCCCATGATGACGACGGCAGCGAGGATGATCCAGCTCAGCGCCACGTCCTGCCGCAGCGCCATGATCACGCCGCCGACCGCCATGATCGGCGCCGAGACCAGCATGATGCTCAAGAACATCACCAGCATCTGCACCTGCTGCACGTCGTTCGTGTTGCGGGTGATCAGGCTCGGGGCTCCGAACTGGTTCACCTCGCGCGACGAGAAGGACAGCACGTGGTCGAACAGCCCGTCGCGGATGTCCCGGCCCATCGCCATCGCGGCCCGGACGCCGCAGTACCCGGCGATGATCTGGGCGGTGATCTGGATGAGGCTGACGCCGAGCATCAGCCCGCCGCGCGTCCAGATGAGGTGGGTGTCGCCCTTCGACACACCCTCGTTGATGATGGTGGCCTGGATGTTCGGCATCGTGAGCGACGCGATCGCGGCGATCGTCTGCAGGATGAGGACGCACACCAGCAGCGGCCAGTATGGCCTCAGGTACTTCGTGATCAGTTTCATCAACATGATGGGTCGGTGCGTTCCTTTGCGATGCCGTGGACGAGGAGGTTGACGACCTCGTCCGGATTGATGGTGGCGATGCGGGACAAGAACGGGTGGGTGGTGGCGAGCGCGCCGAACCAGATCCAGGCGGCCACCTGGTCGGTGCGCAGCCGCAGTTGATCCTGGTACGGGGCCAGCGCCGTGGTGACGGCCGCGCGCAGCCGGGTGAACGTCTCGCGCGGGTCGGGGACGTCGTCGGGGCAGAGCTGGGCGGCGGCCGCCCGCAGCCGCGCGATCGAGGCGTGCCGCGCCGCCACGGACGCCTGGAGGAACTCGGCCGCCTCGGCCGGGGCCTTGGACATCGCGGCCATCGCCACCTCGGCGCTGTGGACGCCGCCCACCTGGTCGCGGATGATGCGGACGATCGCCTCGATCTGCGCCTCCAGCGAGTTGCCGCCCGTCAGGGCCTCGAGGCGCTCGCAGGTGGGCGTCAGGTCGAACAGGTCGGCCACGACCGCGGCGAGAAGATCGTCCTTACTAGGGAAGACGCGGAAGATCGTGCCCTCGGCCACCCCGGCCGCCTCGGCGACGTCCCGGGTGGTGAACCCCACGCCCTCGCGGGTCAGCACATCGCGCGTCGCGGCGATGATCGCCGCTCGGCGATCGTCGGGTTGCATCCGCGTGGCACGAGGCACGCCGGACAGCATAGCAGTGAGTGAGCACTCACTTACAAGCCAGATCCGGGACGGACGCCCGACTCACGGCCGACCGATAGCGAGCGCATGAGCCCCGGGACGCGGTCTCGACGGCCCAACCGACATCCATCCCGTGGCCTGTCACAGTGGTTGCTTCGACGCGTTCGGCCGACGTCCTCTCCGCAACCTCGCGTCCGCCAAGACTAGGCGGCATCCGTCGTCGCTGGACGCCCTGACGACGATTCCCGCTGAAGAGACGCGCGAGAATCACCCCTTACACCGACATTCGTCAGCGGTGATCGTCACGCACCCGTCTCTCACGCGCGATTCCTCCCCACAGATCACCGCGGTCCCCACCGACGCGTCTGCCTCACGCTCCCGCCCCACACCCTGCCCGTAGAGACCCGGCGGCAGGCAGCGCCATGTCGCGAGACAGGAACGACAGCAGAGGAGACGTGCTCGGCTCCTCGATCCACCTCACCGCCCGGACCAGGAGAGGCCGTTCCTCCGCGAGCGGGTAGCGTCCGACCGCGATCACCGCCACGGGCCACCCGGAGAGGCCATCCCCGCGTCATGCCTCAAGACCAGGTGCTCGCGTCGTGGGGGCCACGCGAGCAGTATCCGGGAGGCTAGTCGCCCCGTTGACTCTTAGGAAAGTTCCCTATAGATTGGTTGGCAGGTCCGCTCCGCTGGGGCGGCCTCGCGAGGGAGTGACGTGGCGACGCTGCCGGCCCGTCCCGGGCAGCCGGGACTGATGCGCGTGATCAACGATCGCGCGGCCCTGGCGCTGCTCCTGGAACACGGACCGCTGACTCGCCAGCAACTCGGCCAGGCCACCGGACTCTCCGGCCCGACCGTCTCGCAGATGGTGCGGCGCCTGTCGCAGGCCGACCTCGTCCAGCCGGCGGGCGAGGTGTCGGGAGCCCGCGGGCCGAACGCGGCCACGTACCGCGCCCGCACCGACGCCGCCCTCGGGGTGGCCATCGACATCCGGGCGCGGAGCGCCTCGGCCCGGCTCACCGACGCCGGCGACGGGACGTATCCCGCGGCCGACATCCGCCTCGCCGCCGGGCCTCGGAGTGCGGCCATCGACCTGGAGCGGACCATCGCCACCGCCCGCGCGGCCGCCGGGATGGAGGGCGCCCGGCTTACCGCCATCTGCGTGGGGCTGCCGGGGGCCGTCGCCGTGGCCGCCGACGAGCTGACGTTCGCCAACGACCTGCCCGGCTGGCCGCGTCACCGGGTGCGCGCCCAGTTGCGGGACGCGCTCGGCGTCGAGGTGCTCATCGAGAACGACGCCAACCTGGCTGCCATCGCCGAGGCCGCGCTGCTGGGGCCGCAGTCGACGTTCGCCCTCGTGTGGCAGGGCGAGGGCCTCGGCGTCGCCTACGTCGCCGACGGCGAGGCGCACCGCGGCGCCGCCGGCG
>WQUE01000316.1 GCA_009785885.1 Actinomycetes bacterium | reverse complement strand
GCGTCGGTCAGCCCGGCATCGGGCGTCCCGCAGGACTTCACGACGGGTCCCCGCACGTACACCGTCACCGCGCCGGACGGCACCACCCAGGCCTACACGGTGGCGGTCGGGTACGACACGTCCGACCTGACGATCGCGGCGGCGGGCGTCGGCAGCCTCGACGTGACCCCCGGGGCGACCGCCGGGCTTTCGGTCACGGTGGCGAACCACGGGACGACCGACGCCACGGGCGTCGTCGTCTCGGTGCCCGTCCCGACGGGTGTCGACCCGGCGAGCGTCACGGTCGTGTCCGGCCCCGGGACGTACGACCCGGCGAGCGGCACGTGGAGCCTTCCCGGCCTCGGCGCGGCGACGGCCACGCCGACGACGGCGACGCTGGAGCTGCGGTTCACCGTCCCGGCGTCCGCCCACACGGGTGACCGCTACCGGTTCACCGCCCGGCTCACGACCGTGAACGGCCTGCCCGTGACGGCGACGGCCTCGGCGCCGGTCGACTTCATCGTCGCCCTGCCGGGGCAGGCGTGGCTGCGTCCTTCGGTCGCCGCGCCGCAGATCGCGGTCGCCGGCGTCACCGGCTACACCTACACCGTCACACTCGGCGCCGTCGGCAGTGCCGCGCTGACGAACGTCCAGGCGACGCACCAGATCCCGGCCGGCTTCGCGAACGTCACCGCGGTGGCGTCCACCGGGACGTACGACCCGGCCGGCGGCGTCTGGACGATCCCGTCGCTGCCCGCCGGGACGTCCCCGACCCTGACGGTCACCGGCGACATCCCCGCGGGCACCGCGCCCGGCAGTTGGCCGCTGACGCTGACCGTGAACACACTCGGCGGGACGGCGCCCGGCTACGACCTGTCGGCGTCGTACGCCCTGGCCGTGCACTCGGCGCCGACCGTCGGCATCGGCATCGGTCCCGACAACCTCATGGTCGCCGCCGGCGACACGGTGACCGTGAACGCGTCGTTCTACAGCAACTACACCTACTACCCGGTCTCCGGCACGGTGCACGTCACCCTGCCCGACCATGCGACGCTGACGGACGCCGACGCGGGCGGCGGCACCTTCGACGCGGCGACGGGCACCTGGACGACGGCCGTGATCGACAACAGCAACACGTCCCTGAAACTGACGTTCACGATCGATCCCGCCGCGAGGCCGGGCGACCAGGTGACCACGGGCGTGCTGCTGACCGGCACGTCCGTCGGCGTCGTCCCGCCCGGCCAGTACCAGCAGAACTCCCGGCTGACGGTGGGCTCGGTGCCCGCGCAGTCCGCCCTCACGTTCGACCCGCTGGGCACGAACGTCCACACCGTGGTGCTGCACTGGGACGCGGTGGCCGACGACTCGGCGGGCGGCACCGGGCAGGCCGCGTCCTACCAGGTGATGACGTGCGTCGTCGCCACCAACGCCTGCGCCTACGCCGACATGACGATCGCGCCGAAGCCGGCGGGCACCCACGAGACCCTGTACGTCAACAACCTCGACCCCGGGGTGACGTACAGCTTCCAGCAGCGGACCCAGGGGACGAACGGCCTGTGGTCGCCCTGGTCGAACGCGGTGCGCGTCACGACCGGCCCGCAGCCGGGCGTCGTGCCGGCGGTGACCGTCCATACCCTGGACGACCTCCAGGCCGAGATCAACAGTGCGCCGCCGCAGGGCAAGATCATCACCCTCGCGGCGGGGGTCTACCAGGAGAAGAACACCCTGTCGCTGTACGGCAAGAACAACGTCACGATCCAGGGTGCGACGAACAACCCGGCGGACACGGTGATCCAGGGCTACGGGATGAACGACGCGACCGTGAACCACAA
Source organism: Actinomycetes bacterium (assembly GCA_009785885.1). GTDB lineage: Bacteria > Actinomycetota > Actinomycetes > Propionibacteriales > Propionibacteriaceae > WRGV01. Next base: position 1,288 of record WQUE01000316.1, on the reverse strand, counting down.
CCTGTACGTGAACGGCTCGTCGTATGTGACGGTGCGGAACCTGACGCTGAAGGACAGCTACACCCACGGCATCCAGATCGCCAACGGCTCGCAGTACTTCCACGCCGAGAACCTGGTGACGTGGGACAACGGCGAGTCCGGCTTCAAGATCTCCGGCGGCGGCTTCGACGGCGTCGTGGGCGAGGAGCAGTACTCCGACTACGGCACGATCGACAACTGCCGGATCGGTTTTTCGACCTACGGCGCCCGGGACGTCATCGAGGGCATCGACGGCGTCGCGGCGAGGGGCTGGCAGGTGAAGAGCAACACGGTGGAGAACGTCCGGTACGCGCCGGGCGCCGGCGGCCCTGCCTATGCCATGTACTTCAAGGGTAATTCGATCGACGACGACTTCCTCGATAACACGGTGATCAACTCCGACATCGGGCTCTCGTACGGCGACGGCTCGACCGGCTACATGTACTTCCGGTACCACGACACGTCGTTCGAAACGCGCGGCGGGCTCATGGCGAACAACGTCGTGAAGTCCACGAGCAGCGACACGGGCATCGTGCTGCGCGGCGCCACCGGGTTCAAGGTGTACAACAACACCATCTGGAACACGGGCCCGAACTCGCCGGTGAGCATCGCCCTGCGGATTTCGGACGTGGTGCCCCCGGCCGGCTATCCCACGCCGCAGCCGACGCAGGACGGGCAGATCGTGAACAACATCCTGCGGCTCATGATCGAACCCAACTGGGGCTCCGGCAACGACCAACTCCCGGCGACCATCCAGATCGCCAACAACCTGGCCCCGACTGATACGTCCTCGGCCACCGACCCGGCGATCTTCGTCGACGCGGCAGGCGGCGACTTCCACCTGGCGCCGACGGCGACACCGGCCATCGGACAGGGGCGGAACCTGTACGCGGACGTCCCGTACGACGCCGACGGCGTGGCCCGTCCGCTGGTCGGGGCGTTCGACCTGGGCGCCTATCAGCTCGAGGGCGTGGCCGTCGAGCCGCCGCGGATCGTGACGACGAGCCTGCCGTCCGGGACGGTCGGTGCGCCGTACGGCCAAACCCTGGCCGCGGTCGGCGGTGAGCCCATCGTGTGGAGCCTGGACGGCGGCGGCCTGCCGGACGGGCTGACCTTGGCGGGCAACGGTGCCATCACGGGCACCCCGCTGGTGGCCGGCACGTCGACGTTCATCGTCAGGGCGACCAACCCGGCGGGCTATGACACGGCGCAGCTGTCCATCGCCGTGGCGGCCACCGCGGCGCAACCGCAGACCCTGACGTTCGATGCG
>WQUE01000315.1 GCA_009785885.1 Actinomycetes bacterium | reverse complement strand
ACCGACTTCGCCACCCGGCTCGTCTGCCTGTCCACCCTGGTGTCCATCCTCACCCTCCCCGCCATCCTCAACCTGGCCCGCGCCCTGTGGTGAGGCGATCCTCCGCGGCATCGGCTGGGCTGGCGGCGCCGATCGGAGGTCGAGCCGGGGCCGTCGCGCGTCGTCTAGCATGTGGGCATGCCATCGGCGAGGGCGACGACGTGGGTGCCGAACCAGCACGGCGCGTGGGCGATGGTGGTCACGCCGGCGCTGGCCGGCGGGATCGTCGGCGGGTTCGGCCCGCGGAGCGTGCTGCTGCTGGTCGCGTGGCTGGCGGGCTACGGGGCGTACTTCGCGTTCACCCAGTGGTTGCGGACGCCGGTGGTCCGGCGGGCCCGCTGGCGTGCCCCGCTGGTGACGTACGGCGCGGTCGCGGCGTTCGTCGGCGGGACGTTGATCCTCATGCGGCCCGAGCTGTTGTGGTGGGGTCCGGCGTACGTCGCGCTGACCGGGGTGAGCCTCGCGTACACGGCGAGCGGCGCCGCCCGGGCGTGGATCAACGACATCGTCCTCATGGTGGCGGCGAACCTGATGGCGGTCACCGCCGTCGGCGCCTCGCGCCCGCTCGCCCACACCGGGGGGACGCCGGCCTGGTGGCCGCCGGGCGTCGACGACCCGTGGGCCTGGCTGGCCGCCGGGATGCTGTTCGCGTACTTCCTCGGCACGGTGTTCTACGTCAAGACGAACCTGCGGGAGCGCGGGCGCCTGGCGGTGTACATCGCGTCTGTGGCGTATCACCTGGTCCTGGCGGTGGCGGCGTGGTTCCTCGGCGTGGTGCCGGGGATCGTCGGCCTGGCGCTGCTCGCCCGGGCCGCCGTCGTCCCGAAGCTGCCCCGCCGGGCGAGTGCCGCCCAGATCGGCTTCGGCGAGTTCGGGGCGACGGTGTGCGTCCTGACGGCCGTGCTCGTGACGGTGTTCGCCCGCTGAGGCCGCCATCGTCTAGAGAAACAGACAGCATCGTCGGTGTTCGGGGCCCACGTGCCGCGGTTGTCCGGAAATCAGCCCGATCCGCCACGAGCGAGCCGGGTTTCCAGACAGCGGCGACGTGCAAGGCGCTCAGGGGCACGGTGTTGTCCGCTTTCCCGTCCCCGCGGGTGCCGCCGCCCCTACGCCCGGGCGACCAGCACGCGCCAGGACGAAGGGCCGTCCTCCAGGTACGTCCAGGTGAACGCGCCAGGCCAGCGGTCGTGGATCTGCGCGCCGACCGGACGGGGGTCGTGGCCGGCGACGAGGACGAGGCCCTCGCCGGGCCCCAGCGCGTCGACCGTGGCCAGGATGGTCTCGTGGCGGACGGCGGGCGGCAGGGTCTGCGGGTGGATCTCGGCGGTGACGCGGACGGACGCCGGCGGCCCGCCGTGGGCGGGATGGGCGTGATGGCACGCGCAGGGACCGTCGGTGCGTCCGTGGACGTGATCGTGGCGGTGCGCGTCGTCGTCCCCGCCGAGCAGTTCCTCCATGCCCCCGACGAGCGGGGCCAGGTCGACGCCGGCGGCGTCGAGGGCCGGGAGCAGTTGGTCGTTCTCCTTGGTCAGGTGGACGAGGAAGGACGACTCGACCACGGCCGCGGCCGCGGCAAGGTCGACGGCGTCCTGCGCCTGGGCAAGCCGCTCGACGGCCGCCTGGATCGCGCGATGGTCGGCGGTCATGGCCGAGACGAGCAGCGCCGTCGCCGGCAGGCCCGCCCCCGCGGCGTACAGCGTGGACTCCTCGGCCAGGGCGTGGGGCAGCAGTTCGTCGCGGCACCAGGCAACCAGCGCCTGGCCCGCGGTGCGGGCGTACCCCCGGCGCGCCCCGTCCCGAACCTGCTCCGACAGCCGTTGCACGTCGGCGGCCATGCGCCCGTGGTGGGCGTGGACGGCGGCGATGGTCTCTTCGTTGGACATGGTGAATCTCGCTTCCTCCGGGGCATGTTTGACACAACTATACTCGTGACAAACCATCACCCGCGCTCGGGTATTCCCCGGCGCGGACCTCTCCAGACAATTGACATCCGGGCTGTTGCTCGGCATCGCCTCGATGGTCTATCACCGCCGCACTTCCCCTCCCGCACGCTCGGAGTTGACTTCGCACCACGAAAGGGGCGATTCCGGGCCGGATCCTGGTGAGTACTCAACTCTGAGCGGTCCACGAGGACGCGGCACCCGCAGCCGGCCGCGGCGAACCTCAGCCGGACGAATGGGCCCGCAGGGTGCGAGTGCCGGCGAGGACGAGGACGGCCCCGGCCGCAGCGCAGACCAACACGGTGAGGTAGCCCGCACGGTAGCCGGACAGGTCGATGAGGCGTCCGGCGACGCTGGATCCGATGGACACCCCGAAGCCGAGCGCCGTCCCGACCCAGGACAGGCCCTCGGTGAGGCGTTCGACGGGCACGAGCGTGCCCATGAGGGAGTTCGCGTTGATGAGCGTCGGGGCGACGGCGAACCCGGCGACGAACCCGCACACGGCGAGCACGGGCACCGAGTGGGCCAGCAACAGCAGCACGAGCAGGCACGCGAAGATGACCATCCCGCTCGTGAACCGCTTCCGCAGCGGCCACACCCACGTCCGCAGGCCGTACGCCAGGCCGGCGATCGCCGAGCCGGCCGACATCGCCGCCAGCACGAGGCCCGAACGGTCGCGTGCGCCCCACGCCGTCGTCGCGGCGACCGCCGACACGTCGATCGAGCCGAACGTCATGCCGACGAACACTGTCACGGCGACCACGAGCGCCACACCGCCGATCGCCAGGATGAACGTCTGGCGGTGCCGCGCCTCGCCCGGAGCGCGCTTCGTCCGCGCCCGCACCGGCGGCTGGGACGCGACGAGCACCTGGTAGAACACGAACGCCCCGACCAGGCCGAGGATGCCAGGCACGACCAGGCCCGCGCTCGGGTGCACCGCCGTCGCCAGCCAGGCGGCCGCGACGGGCCCGACGATGAACGTCAGCTCGTCCAGCGTCGACTCCAGTGAGTACGCCGTGTGCAGCTGTTGAGGTTCCGGCAAGGCATGATTCCATCGGGCGCGGACCATCGCCGTCGCCGAACCGCCCGTCAGGCCCGACGCGACCGCCGGGACGAACAGCACCCACAC
>WQUE01000314.1 GCA_009785885.1 Actinomycetes bacterium | reverse complement strand
TGGCTGGCCGGACGGCTCACCTCAGGTAGTGGTGTTTGATCACGGTGACGTCCCACGGGTCAGATAGAAGTGGGCGCGCGTTCGTCTGCTGGTCCGACTGGCGGACGCTCGCAACGCCGCGGTCCCAGGCCGCGGGCCTAGCCCGGGGTGGGTGGAGTGCCGGGCTAAAGTGGTGTTGTACGGTTCTCCATCTAGTCCCATGGGAGATTTGTCAAGGGCCATGAGTTTCTGCCCGGGGGCGGTCATGGGAGTTGCCCGGTGGCGGTCACGAGTTTTGCCCGGTGGCGGCCATGGGATTTGCCCTGGGGGTGGGGTGGCCGCCACTGGCCGGGTTTCTAGTTCAGGGCGGTGACCCCCTTTCCGGCGAGTGCTTGGGTGAGGCGGACGCTGTCGCCGGTGGTTTGGCAGATGTGGGCGTGGTGGAGGAGCCGGTCGACGGTGGCGGTGGCCAGGGTTTTGGGCATGAGTTCGTCGAAGCCTGCTGGGTGCAGGTTGGAGCTGATCGCGACGGAGCGTTTCTCGTAGGCGGCGTCCACGAGCCGGTACAGGCTTTCGGCGGCGTCGCCTGGGACGGGCAGCAGGCCGATGTCGTCGATGACGACCAGGTCGGCGCGGAGCACGCGGGCCATGGCTTTGCTGATGGTGTCGTCGGCGCGGTGGCGTCGCAGGAGCGCGCCGAGGCTTTCCAGGGTGAACCAGGCCACGTGCAGGCCGGTGTGGACGGCTTGTTGGCCCAGTGCTTCCAGTAGGAACGTTTTCCCGGTGCCGGACGGGCCGCACACGACGAGGTTCTCCCGCCGGTGGATCCATTCCAGGGTGCGTAGCGCTTGTTGGGTGGGCGCCGGGATCGAGGACAGCGCCGGGTCCCAGCCGTCGAACGTTTTCCCGGACGGGAAACCGGCCGCGGCCCTTCGGGTGGCCAGCGCGGACCGGTCTCTGCCGGCGGCTTCTTCGGCGAGCAGCGCTTTCAACACTTCGGCGGGGTCCCAGCGTTGTGCTTTCGCGGTCGCGAGCACGTCGGGGGCGTGCCGGCGGATGTGCGGCAGCCGCAACCGTCGCAGCAGTTGGTCGATGTCGGCGGGCAGGGGCGGTGCGGCGGGCATCCCGGCCGCGGGCACGGCGGGGATGCTCATCGGATCGTCTCCTGGGTGCCGTAGCCCGCCCAGCCGCCGGTGCCTTGCGTCAGCGAGCGTTGTTCGCCGGCCCGGTGCTGGCCGGGCTGGGGCCGGCTCCGGCGGTGGTCCAGGATCGAGGCCAGGTCGTGTTCCCCGAACCGGCCATGGACCGCGGCGTGGCCCAACGCCCAGTCGACGTCGGCCGGGTCGAACAGGCGGGCCGCTTGGACCGCGTCGGCCATCTTCACCCGCATCCTGGCGGTGCCGGCTTGGGCGGCCTCCGTCAGCCACAGCCGCGCGCCCTCGCCCAGCGCGAGGAACTCGGCCTCCGCGGCGGTGCGGGGGTTAGGCTGCCGGCCGAGGGCCCCCGCGGGCCGGGGCGGGAAATGCGCGTCGTCCAGCCTGGGGGTCCCGGGTGTGGCCCGCCGGTGGCGGGCGATCTCGGCCGGCCCGTCGTCGCCGACATGGGTCAGGATCACCTGCTCGTCCCCGCCGTGGCCGTGCACCCGCGCCCACACGGTTTGGCCCATCAGTTCGTGCGGCACCGAGTACTGCCCGTGCTCGAACGTGACCACCGGCGTGTTGTCCGGCACCCGCCTTGTCGTCCCGAACGCGACCGTGAACGGCGTCTCGGCGACCCGGTGCAGCCGGGGCCGTTCCTCGGCCAACATGTCCGCCGGCGCACGCCGGGTGACCCGGTGCGGCCGGGCGTTCACCATGCCGCAAAACTCGTCGCAGGCCTGCTCCAACTCCGCGAAACTGTCATAGGCGTCGGCCAGGTTCACCTCGGTCGGCACCAGGTCCGCCTTCGCGATCCGCACACTGGACTCCGACCCGCCCTTGGACGCCGGATCGGCCGGCACACACGTGTGCACCGTGACCGCGTAATGACGGGCGAACTGGCTCAACTGCGGATTACGCACCGGAATCCCCGCAATATGCTCGCTGGTCACGGTCTTCTCGTTGTCGGTCAGCACGTACGTCGGGCAGCCCCCGATCCGGCGGAACACGACATCCAAACAAGCGAACACGCTGGGCAGCGTCTTGTCCCGGATCGGCAACACGACCCGGAACCTGGACCACGCCAGCCACGCGACGAACAGAATCGTCCTCACCCCGTCGATGACCGGCCCCTCGCCGAAGTCGTACTGCAACCACATGCCCGGCTCGGTCACCCACGGCCGGTGCACCCGCCGGTGTCCCATCCGCCAGGCGGCCTTCGCCTGGGCGACCATCCGGCGGGTCGTGCGCTCCGAACCCGCATAGCCCAACCACACCAACTTCGCGTGGACCTTGTCCGCGCGGACCTTCCCCTTCGAGCGGTCGACCCACTCCTCGATCTTGTCCATGAACGGATCTCCCAGCTGATCCCGGCGCGGCCGCGCCTCCGGCGGCGCGCCGCTGTCGCGAGCGTCCACGAACCGTTTGACCGTGTGATGGGAACAGCCCGCCAACTCGGCGGCGTCCCGAAACGACCCGGTCAGATCGTAAGCATCCAAAATTTCCATGATTTCCTCGGCAGACTTCAAGATGTCCCTTCCTCAGGTCCGACAGCGACATAGCACCGCACATCGAACCCGAGGAAGGGACCCCAACCGCACAGGCGCGGCCGGGCAACGACTACTTCCGGGCAAATCCCATGACCGCCACCGGGCAAAACTCATGACCGTCAGCGGGCACATCCATGGCCGTCACTGGGCATTTTTTCGTGTCCGCCGTCAGATGCAAAGTACCTGCGAGCGGCTCTGCGCTCTGGGCATGTTGTATCCTGTGCCGGCTAATGCGCAAGGATACCTGCCGTCATGATGCTTTTTCAGAAGGTCGGATGCGCTCGGTCCATTCGCGCGGACGCGTCATCCGTTGACACTGCGGCGGCATTGGCGCGAGACCCGGTGTCTGACGTCTTGTTGGCAGCGCACTCTGCGGACTCGCCGTTCCTGACCCGTTGGCTGCATGTCTACCGACGAATGGACGGAATGCTGTGACTGACGAGAAGGAGGAATCATCA
>WQUE01000313.1 GCA_009785885.1 Actinomycetes bacterium | reverse complement strand
CGATCACGACGCGGGACGTGCCGGGGGATGCCCGGTGCGTTTCCACGACGCTGAAGACCCTGACGCAGGACGTGACGCCCGGGGCGCAGATCCTGATCGATGACGGACGGCTCGAGTTGCGGGTGATCAGCGTCAGCGACACGGACGTGGTCTGTGAGGTTGTCGTGGGCGGCCCGGTGAGCGACCACAAGGGCCTGAACCTGCCTGGTGTGGCGGTGAGCGTGCCGGCGCTGTCCGACAAGGATGCGGACGATCTGCGCTGGGCGCTCGGTCACGGGGTCGACCTCGTGGCCCTGTCGTTCGTCCGCAGCCGGGCCGACATCGAACCGGTGCACGCGATCATGGACGAGGTGGGCGTGCGAATTCCGGTGATCGCCAAGATCGAGAAACCGCAGGCGTGGGAGAACCTGGACGAGATCGTCGACGCGTTCGACGCCGTGATGGTGGCGCGCGGCGACCTGGGCGTCGAGATGCCGTTCGAGACGGTGCCGCTCGTGCAGAAGCGGATCATCCGGGCGGCCCGCATGTGGGCGAAGCCGGTGATCGTCGCCACCCAGATGCTCGATTCGATGATCACGCAGCCGCGCCCGACGCGCGCCGAGGCGTCCGATGTGGCCAACGCGGTGCTCGACGGGGCGGACGCGGTGATGCTGTCCGGCGAGACGAGCGTCGGTGAGTACCCGGTCGAGGCGGTGGAGGCCATGGACCGGATCGTGCGGACGATCGAGGATCGCGCGTTCGACCGGATCGATGCGATCGACTGGGACCCGCACACGGTGTCGGGTGCGGCCGCGTGGTCGGCCGCCCAGGCGGCGGCGAATCTGGACGCCAAGTTCCTCGTGGCCTTCTCGTGGGCCGGGGACACGGCCCGACGTGTCGCCCGGCTTCGTACGTCGACGCCGGTCGTGTGCTTTACGCCGAACGAGACCACCCGGCGGCAGTTGGGCCTGGTGTGGGGTCTGCGCAGTTTCCGTTCGAAGGCCCGGGCGTTGCAACCGATGCTGGCCGAGATGGATGCCGTGCTGCTGGACCAGGCGCTGGTGGGCACCGGTGATCGTGTGGTCGTCGTGTACGGCACCCCGCTGGGCTGCCCGGCGCACACGAACACGGTGTACGTGCACGAGGTCGGGCAGTTCGACAACGACCTCGAAACCTAGGTCAGGAGCCAGACCGCGGTTTCCCCGGGCACGGACGACTGGTCGTCATCGAGGTCGCCACTAGCGACGATGATCTCACCCTCGGGCAGGGGGACGGGCGTGGTGCCGGTGTTGAGCAGGCACGTCCACGGACCGCGGGCGAAGGCGAGCACGTGGTCGTCCGTCGGCAGCCACGTGAGGTCGTTCGAGACGCCCGGGCGGGCCAGCAGATCGCGCCGGGCCGCGAGCGCCCGCCGGTACAGGTTCAGCGTCGAGGCGGGATCCGATTCCTGGACGGCGACCGCGTACGTCTTGAACCACGCCGGCTGCGGCAGGTGGGCCCCGCCGGGCCCGAAGCCGAACGACGGGCCGCCCGGGGTCCAGGGCAGGGGCACGCGGCACCCGTCGCGTCCGATGTCCCGCCCGCCGGAGCGGGCGAAGATCGGGTCCTGACGGGCGTTGTCCGGGAGGTCGGCGACCTCCCGCAGTCCGAGCTCCTCGCCCTGGTAGAGGTAGGACGACCCGGGCAGCGCGAGCATGAACAGCGTCAGCGCGCGGGCCCGGCGGAGACCCGCCTCGACATCCTCGGCCGGCTCGGCGCCGCGCGCCGCCAGCCAGCGCCGGTCGCGCCGGTCGCCGGCCCAGATGTCGTCCGAATCCACGTCGGGCAAGCCGAAACGTGTCGCGTGCCGGACGACGTCGTGGTTGGACAGCACCCACGTCGGCGCGGAACCGGACGCAGCCGTCCAGGACAGGACGTCGTCCACGACCCGGCGCACGCGGCGTGCATCGAAGCCGGCGTGCAGGAAGTCGAAGAAGAACGCCTGCCCGAGGATCTTCGCGTACCGGGCCTTCCGGGGGGACGGTTCGGCCCACAGTTCGGCGACGGCGACCCGCGGCGGGTCGTACTCGTCGAAGGCGGCCCGCCAGCCCGCGTAGATCTCGTCGATCTCGTCGCGGTCGTAGAACGGGTGGGTCGGTCCGAACGGGATCGCGGCCAACTCGGCCGCACTCGGCAGCGGATCGGCGGAGAAGTCCTTCGCGAGGGCGGCGGCCACGTCGATGCGGAAACCGTCGACGCCGTGGTCCGCCCAGAAGCGCAACGTCGTCAGGAAATCCTCCCGGACGAGGGGATTCGCCCAGTTCCAGTCGGGTTGCTCGGGGGCGAACAGGTGGAAGTAGAACTCGCCGTCGCCGACGGGCTCCCAGGCGGGGCCGCCGAAGTTGGCGGTCCAGTCGGTCGGCGGCAGGGCGCGGTCCGGGCCGAGACCCGGCCGGAAGAGGTAGCGGTCCCGCTCGGGGGAGCCGGGCCCGGCGGACAGCGCCGCCTGGAACGCGGCGTGCCGGTTCGAGGAGTGGTTGGGCACGATGTCGACGAACAGCCGGATCCCGGCGGCATGCAGCGCGGCGACCAGCGCGTCGAACTGGTCGAGCGTGCCGATGCGGGGATCCACCGCCCGGTAGTCGTCGACGTCGTACCCGCCGTCCGCCAGCGCCGACGGGTAGAACGGGCTGAGCCACACGGCGTCCACGCCGAGCGCGGCCAGGTACGGCACGCGAGAACGGGCGCCCACCAGGTCGCCCACGCCGTCGCCGTTCGCATCCGCGAACGACCGTGGGTAGATCTGGTAGACGACCGCGTCGCGCCACCACGTCCCCTGGTCGATCGTCATCGTGTCCATCCTTCCCTCATCCGGCCCGGCGCGGATCGGCGGTGTCATCACCGGTCATGTGCACGGGAAACAGCAGGCGACATGCTAACCTGAACGGAGTGCTTCCAGGCAGCGAAGCCTTCTTACCCATCCACGCTAGCTACGAGGAGACGAGGCCCGATGTCCATGGTCGCGATGGACGGTGTCCAGTCGCGCCACGCCGCCGATCTGCTGGCCCAGGCGCAACTCCTTGCCGAACAGATCCGCGCGGCCGCGGAGAAGGACGCGGAGCAGGTCAAGGCTCAGGCGCTGCGGGATGTGCAGGAGATCCGCGTCCAGGCGTCGGTGCAGGCCGATGCGGTGCGGCAGGCGGCGCAGGGGGATGCGGAACTCATCCGGCAGCAGGCCGTCGCGCAGGGCAACCAGACGGTGGCGGACGCGCAGGCCGAGGCGGAGCAGATGCGGGCGAACCTGGTCGGGTTGCGCGACGCGATCGTGCAACTGGAGGACGAGGGGCAGGCGCGGCGCGAGGCGCAGCAGCAGGAGTTGACGGCGGCGGCCGCCCGGCTGGCCGAGGTGCAGCAGCAGGTGGCGGTGAATCAGGGGCAGGCGGCGCGCATCCTGGAGGAGGCGCAGACCGCCGCGACGGACATCCGCAACCAGGCGCAGCGTGAGGCGTCCGAGGCGGTGGCACGTCTGCGGGCGGACGCCCAACTGGCCCGGGCCGCGGTGCAGGAGCAGGTGAACAAGCAGTACGCCGCGTTCCAGGCGCAGCAGGCGGCGGCGCGGTCGGCGCTGGAGGCCGAGCTGACGCAGCAGCGTGAGGGCGCGCACCAGCAGATCAACCAGTTGCGGACGGAATGGTCCGCCCAGGCGGAGCAGGCGTGGCGCGACACGACGGCACAGATGGAGCAGGCCCGGGCGGTCCATCAGGCGCAGCTGAAGCAGGACCGCCAGGCGTGGGAGACGGAGCTGGCCGCGGGACGCCAGCAGTTGGCGTTGGAACGCTCGCAGGCGCTGGCCGAGATCGAGGGCCTGAAGGCTGCCGCGGAGGGCGACCTGACGGCGTTGCGGGCCCAGTTGGCGGCGGAGCGGGAGGCGGCCACGGCCGACCTGGCGTTGTTGCAGAACCAGACGCAGGCGGCCGTCGAGGCGCACCTTCAGCAGGCGAAGACACAAGCCGATCGCGAACTGGCGGCAGCGGCGGAGAACGTCCGGGCGGCCGAGCAGCGCGTCTCCGACCTGGGGGACCAGGCGAACGCGCAGGCCCACCGGATGCTGTTGGACGCGAGCCAGGAGGCCGAGCGGACGGTCAGCGAGGCCCGGGCGCAAGCGGAGAAGCTGGTGTCGGACGCGCAGGGGCAGGCGGCCTCGCTGGTGCTCGCCGCCCAGCGCTCGGGCGATGAGATGATGGCCAAGGCGGATGCGGTACGCGAGGAGGCGCGCCGCCAGGCCGAGGAGATCATGGGGCAGGCCCACCAGGAGGCCGACGCGATCACCTCGAAGGCGCGCAACGAGTCGGGCACGCAGCTGGAGTGGGCGGCCCGGCAGTTGGCGGAGGCCCGCCGCAACGCCCAGCTGGTCCGGGACCGGGCGTCGGCGGAGGCGGAACGCATGCAGGCACAGGCCCACGAGCGCGCCAACACGATGCGCGAGGAGGCCTTGTCGCTGCTGTCGCAGGCCCGCTCACAAGCGGACGCGATTCGTGATGAGGCGCATGCTATCCTTCAACGTGCCCGTCAAGAGACGGCCGCGTTGGCGCGCCGGCGCGACGGGCTGACAGCACAACTCGGACAACTTTCGGGGATCGTCGAGGCTTTGGCAGAAGGCGTGCCAGATACCGCGGCTCTCTCGTTAACAACTCTGCCGACAGATGGAGAAATAAAGAATGACTGAGATACCAAACTTCCGCACCGTGACGCGCGGCTATGACAAGGACGACGTCGACCAGTACATCGCCGACCTTGCGAAGAGGGCGGATTCGTCGACGGCGTCGATCTCCGAAACCCAGGCCGAGGCGGAGTCCCTTCGCCAGGAGCTTGCCACGCGCTACGAGCAGCTGGAGCAGCTGTCGCGTCAGCTGGAGGCGCAGCAGGCGGTCACGGACAAGAGCGACACGTACCTGACGCTGACCGACCTCGGCGAGCGCGTGAACCGTATGTTCGCGAACCTGGACGGCGAGGTGCAGCAGATCCTCGCGCAGGCCAACGCGGAGGCGGCCCGCATCACGAGCGAGTCCTCGGCGGCGGCGGAGCAGATGCTCAGCCAGGCCGACGACTACGCGCAGCAGACCAAGTCGCGGGTCGACAACGAGGCCGCGCAGCTGATCGCCGAGGCGCAGCAGAAGGCCAACGACATCCTCGACCTGGCCGACCGCGAGTCGACGGCCCGGCGCGACGAGGCCGAGGTCATCTTCGAGCAGCAGCGGGCGCACGCCGCGCAGATCGCGGCCGAGTTCGAGCAGACGCTCGCCGACCGCCGCTCGAAGGCCACCGCCGAGTTCGCCGCCCAGATGCAGCAGCACCAGGACGCGATCAAGGCCGCGGAGGACCGCCGGGCGCAGATCGAGAGCGAGACCGAGCAGTACCGCAACGACATGAAGAACCAGGCCGATGAGGCGCTGGCGCAGGCGAACTCGCAGGCGAACGAGATCATGAAGCAGGCCCGCGCGGCGGCGGAGCGGGTGCGCCGCGAGTCGGAGCGCGAGCTGGCGGCCACCGAGGCCCGGCGCGACGCGATCACGCAGCAGCTGACGAACATCCGCCAGATGCTGACGACGGTCGGTGGCGCGGCGATGCTGAACCAGCTCGGCGGCGGCATCTCGATCGAGGACACGACGGTGCCCGTCACCGAGGAGTGATCCGCGCCGGCCACCCGGCCGGATGCCTAGTCGTGGAGACGTGCCCAACCCAGGTTGGGCACGTTTTCGCGTCCGGGGGTCCGAATCACAGGGCCCGTCTAGATGGCGGTGCTATCGTGGGCAGAAATCATCCGAGGGGACGGCGGCGCGATGAGCGGACAGGGCGACTACCCGAGCGGCATGCCGGACGACGGCGACCTGTTGCCGTTGACCCCGGTCGACGACGATCCGCCTCCGCCGCCGCCTGCGAGACCCGTGAAACGCAAGCGCCGCATCGTGGACACGCTGCTGCTGCTGCTTGCCGTGCTGCTGCTCCTCGGCGGGGCCACCGCCGGCTACGTCGCCTACCGGCAGCACGCGGACGTGATGACGGAGAGCCGCGGCACGGTCGACCTTGAGGGCAATCCTGTGATCCCCGACGACCCGGAGGTGTTTGAGTCGTCGTACCAGAGTGCCGCCAGTGCGGTGCCGGAGATCACGCCGACGCCGGGGAAGCCGGGCCTGCGGTTCAAGGTGCCCTCGCAGGGCATGAACGTGTCGCTCGGCGCCGTGAACGAGGTGAACGGCAGCATCAACCCGCCGGGGTACACCTCGGCGTACTGGGTGCGCAACCGCGGGGTCGGTCTGGACAAGGCGGCGAGCGGCACGGTGTACATCGCGATGCACTCGGTGCGCGCCAACTACGGCAAGGCGCCGGGCAACTTCCTGATCGACGTGCCCAACCAGACGACGAGCCTGCACAGGGGCGACGAGATCCTCGTGGGCGACCTGACGTACGTCATGACCGAATCGCGCAACATCGACAAGCCCGAGCTGGCCGCGCAGGCCGACATCTGGGACGACACGCCGGGGGAGTTGATCATCATCACGTGCCTCCAGAACCGCGAACACACGCCTTCGACGATGAACCTCGTGATTTTCGCCACGCTCGTGCAGTAGCGGGCAACCCTCGATCTCAAGGAATGGTCCAGAGTCCGCGTCTTTGACCCCTCGCCCTCCTAGGCTGACCCACAAATAGAAACGATGGGACTTTGCCTGGCCGGGCTTGCCGGCCCAGCGGAGTCCCCTGAGGGCGATGACGCATCCAAGGAAGCTGCGTGGCCAGGTGATTCTGCCTTGAGCGGACAGTCTGGCCGGCAGGAGCCGGCACGCACCGCGCGACCCGCCTGGGGTCAGGCGGGCAGGTGCGCGACCATCCGATTTGGGACGAGCGTTGTTCATTGAGTGGTGATTGAACCGAGAAGACCCGTTCCGCAAGCTGAGTCGAGCTTGACATCAGACGAAAACAAGACCACGATTATTGTTCGAGGCGAACCGGGTGCTCGTGCAGACCCGGGCGCCGCGGTCCGGAGCCCACCGCCCGTGCGGGCGGACCCCGGACGGACGCCCAGCCGGTCCGCCTGCTGTCCCGCAACACCAACCACCACCCCGGAGGTTAGTCATGGACCGATCCGTCACGCCTGGTCAGCGCTCGCGGCCCGATGCCATCACCGTTCGTCCCCCGCCCGTTGCCGGGCGGGGCGCAGCGTCCTCCGTCACGCCGTCCCTCACCACGAGCGATGAGCGTCCCACCCCGGCGTCAGCCGGAGCACCACAATCCACTCAGCCCAAGAAAGGGGTCGGGAGACCATGACTCAACATCTACTTTCACGCAAGATCGCCGCCGCCGGGGCGGCCGTCGCCTGCTTCCTTGGCATGGCGACGCTCGCCGCCGCGCCCGCGCACGCCACGCAGGCGCCCGCGCCGCCGATCAACTTCACGCCGAAGGGGTACAACGTCAACGTCTATTCCCTCGGGTCGCCCACCAACGCGACGTACCCCTGGAGCACCGCCCTCGACGCTTGGGCGAATGACCCCGCCCTCCAGCACGTCGCCAACAACACGCCGACCATGACCGGGTTCCAGCCCAACGTCTGGGTGCTGCCCGGCGACACGCTCACCTGGACCGGCATCGTCGCGATTTCACGTAACACGGTCAACACCCCGGGGTCGGGTGAGGACTACCTGGCCGCCCCCGCAGGTCTCTGGTCTCCCCAGGCCGCGGCCATGATGGCCTACGCGACCCTCGGAGCCACCCCGACCCTGACCTATCCGGCGAACGCGAGTGGGCAGATCCTGACCACGGGAACCGTCGTCAATCCGGTCACGGGCGACGAGTGGGCCACCGGCTGCGCCGACCCGTCGTCACCGGACACGTGGCCTGCGTTGCCCAATCACCCGGCGACGATCTGGAACTACTGGTGCAAGGGGCCGGCGCTGTGGACCGCGAGCGTGACCACCTACCCGCTGGGCAACCCGTGGTACAACACGTACTCGGCGGACCAGGTGAATGTCACCATCAAGGTGCCGGAGCCGGGCATGGTGTCCCTGAACGGTGCCCCCCTGTCGCTCGGCGGCCCTGAGGACCCGCAGGTCGGCCTCATGCCGACGACATCCATGTCCTACCAGGTCGCCCTCCCGAGCCTCACCCTCGTCAAGCAGGTGTGCCTGCAGGGCTCGGGCTGCGACCCAGCCGTGGATCCGGCGACACCCGACATGGCCACCAAGGTCGACAGGGCCGGCATGTGGGTTGATATCGCGGCGATCCCGCCGGATTCGACCGCGGTGCAGTGGCGGCTGACCGCCTTCAACACGGGCAACGTGGCGCTGCAGGGCGTGAAGGTCGCCAGCGACACCATCACGAACCCCGACCCGGATCACGACGGTGACGTCCTCGCGTCGGACTGCGCCACCCAGACGTTCCCCGATCTGGCGGTCGGCGGCAGCGGGAGCGTAACCTGCACCAACCCGATCAAGGCGGGCCACGGGCTGGACAGCCTCCTCACGAACACCGCCCAGCTCACCTCGAGGTTCGCCGAGACGGGCCCGGACGGCCTGCCGCTGGTCAATCGCCTTGCGGGCCAGCAGGTCCTGTCCAACCAGGACGACGCCGCGGCCAGCGAGCCGATTCCCGGTATGAAGCTCACCAAGTGGGTGTGCGGCACGTACGACGCGTCCGGCGCCCCCACCTGCACCGTCCCGGCGCAGGGGTCGGCCGTTCTTGCGAGCCTGGCCGGCATCGGCACTCAAGAGGTGGACGGCGAGTACGCCGTGACCGCCGGGGCGCCGGCGGGCGGCTGGGTGAAGGAGGCGTACATCCCGTACGGCGCGACCGCGCA
>WQUE01000312.1 GCA_009785885.1 Actinomycetes bacterium | reverse complement strand
TTCCCGCCGCAGAAGTGCGTCAAGACGGTCAGGACCTCGCCCGTTCTCACCGGCCCACCGCGACGGTCACCGTGGGCCGGTCGCCACGGTTCCCGATGCCACCCTCCCAGAGCAGCCGGATCGAACAGCAGCACATGACCGCCCGGGACCACGTCAACCTCCAACCTGACCTCGACCGCTGTTCCGGTTTTCGGGTCGGAGTGGTGGGTGACAAGGCGTGGCGCACTGATGTGTGACGAAACGCTGTTCGTGGCGGGGCCTGTGATCCTAGGCTTGGGTGGTGCGGGCGTTCGTGTCGAAGGTGCCGACGGCGAGTGGTGGTACGGCGGTCGGGGTCCTGTGCTTCGCGCCAAGGCGTGGCGGGGCCTGACCAGCACCTCAAGAACCCCGGGGCCCGGTCTATGCCGCGCGGCCCCTGAAGACGAGGCCGTCTGGCCCCAGCGGTCGGCTAGCATCGCACCGCACGGGCACCGCGCCCGTGCCCTGCGCCCGTCTGCTACCGTGGGCCGTGCCCACGATCGTTCGCGAAGGAGTCTGGAGTGCCCAAACCCTACCATCGTGTCCTGCTGAAACTGTCGGGTGAGGCCTTCGGCGCCGGCGCCCTGGGCGTGGACCCGAAGGTGGTGTCCGGGATCGCCTCGGAGATTGCGGACGTCGTCCGCTCCGGGGTTCAGGTCGCGGTGGTCGTCGGCGGGGGCAACTACTTCCGCGGCATCGAACTGCAGGCGGGCGGCATGGACCGCAGCCGGGCGGACTACATCGGCATGCTCGGCACGGTGATGAACGCGCTGGCCCTGCAGGACTTCTGCGAGAAGGCCGGGGTGGCCACACGCGTCCAGACGGCGATCGCCATGGGCCAGGTGGCCGAGCCGTACATCCCGCTGCGGGCGATCCGGCACCTGGACAAGCACCGGATCGTGATCTTCGGCGCCGGATCGGGCATGCCGTTCTTCTCCACGGACACCGTGGCCGCCCAGCGGGCCCTCGAACTGCGCGCCGACGTGCTCCTCATGGGCAAGAACGGCGTGGACGGGGTGTACGACGCCGACCCGCGCTCCGACCCGGGCGCCACCATGTTCACCGCGCTGACGTACGACGAGTACCTGGCCCGGGACCTGAAGGTCGCCGATGCGACCGCCGTGAGCCTGGCGCGGGACAACGACCTGAGCATGGTGTTCTTCAACCTCGACCGTCCCGGCAACATCGCCCGGGCGGCCCGCGGCGAACCGCTCGGCACGGTCCTCCACCAGTGATCCCGGCGGCGGCAAGCCGGGTAGCGTGGGGGATGCGGGCGCCGCGCGGCCCATGCGACAATACAGGACAGTACGAACGTGCGTCCGCACCTCATCTCGAGCGAAGGAAGCCCAACCATGATGGTCAGCGACATTCTCAAAGAGGCCGAGCAGAAGATGTCCGGCGCCCTCGACTACGCCCGGCAGGATTTGACGGCGATCCGCACCGGGCGGGCGCACCCGGACATGTTCAACAAGTTGATGGCCTCGTACTACGGCACGCCCACGCCGTTGCAGCAGCTGGTCACGTTCCACTCCCCGGAACCGCGCACGATGCTCATCACGCCGTACGACCGGAGCGCGCTCGCGGCGGTCGAAAAGGCGATCCGCGATTCGGATCTCGGCGTCGCCCCCAGCAACGACGGCAACACGATCCGCATCGTGCTCCCGGAGCTGACCGAGGAGCGCCGCAAGGAGTACACGAAGATGGCCCGGGCGAAGGCCGAGGAAGGCAAGGTTGCCGTCCGGAACATCCGCCGGCACCTGATCGAGTCCGTGAAGAAGCTGGAGAAGGACAAGGAGATCGGCGAGGACGAGGCCGCCCGCGCCGAGAAGCAGCTCGACGCTGCGACGAAGAAGTACATCGACCACGTGGAGGCGTTGCTCAAGGCCAAAGAGGCCGAATTGATGGCGGTGTGATGCCTGCCGAGCCGCCGTCCCAGGAGCCCGCGCCCCGCGGCAGGTTGGCGACGTTAGCCGTCCGTGTGGCCTCCGCCGCTGTGCTCATTGCGCTCGTCGCGGCGACGTTGGCCTGGTGGATGCCCGGTTTCGTGCTCCTGGTCGGCGTGCTCCTCGCGATCGCCGTCCTCGAACTGAACCGGGCCGCGGGTCGCGCCGGGGCGAAACCGGCCTGGCCGGTTCTGGTGGTCGCGGTGCCCGGCACGATCATCGCCGCGTACGCGGCCGGCACGTGGGCCGCGCCCGGACGCCCGTCGGCCGGCTTGGTCGCCGAGCCGGTGGCGGTCGGCGTGATGGTGGCGACGGTCGGTCTGCTGGCGGCGCTGGGCGTTCGCTTGCGCGGGGGGACGCACGGATACCTGCGTGACACCGGGGCGTCGGCGCTGATCCTGGCGTATCTGGCGATCGTCGGCCTGTCCGTGGTGATCATCGTGTTGTCGGCGCACCCGGTTGCGTATCTCGTGTCGTACGTCGTGTGCATCGCCGCGAACGACTCCGGTGCGTATTGGGCCGGGTCGCTTGCCGGTCGCCACAAGATGGTCCCGGGTATCAGCCCGGCGAAGACCTGGGAGGGGTTCGCGGGCGGGCTCGTCCTCGCGGCGGTGGCCGGAGTGCTGGTGGGCCGTTTCCTGCTGCACGTGGGCGTCGCGTGGGGTGTGGCGTTCGGCCTGGTCCTGGCGTGCGGCGCGACCGTCGGCGACCTCGTCGAGTCGGCGATGAAACGCGACGCCGGCCAAAAGGACATGGGCCATCTCCTGCCGGGGCATGGCGGCGCGCTGGACCGGCTCGACTCGATGCTGTACTGCGCCCCGCTCGCAGTCGTCCTGTATTCGTTGATGGGGCTGATCGGCACGGTGGTGAGGTGGGGATGACGGGCCGACCGCCGCGTCACTGGTTCGATCTCAGCCCGGACGAGCGCGTGCGCGTGCTCGCCGACGCCGGGCAGCCCGCCTGGCGCGCGGCCCAGATCGGTGCGCACCTGTTCGGTCGCGGCGAGTCCGATCCGGGCACCTGGAGCGACGTGCCCACGGCCGTGAAGGATCTTCTCACCGACCGGTGGCTGCCCGACCTGCTCACGCCCGTGCGGGAGTTCACCACGGACGCCGGCCGGACCGTGAAGACGGTGTGGCGCACCGCCGACGGCAATCTGATCGAGTCCGTGCTGATGCGCTACCCCCGCCGCAATACCCTGTGCGTCTCCTCGCAGGCGGGGTGCGGCATGGGTTGCCCGTTCTGCGCGACCGGCCAGGGCGGGCTGGTGCGCAACCTGTCGGCGGGCGAGATCACGTGGCAGGTGGCCGCCGCCCAGACGGCCCTCGCGGAGGGACGGCTCGGCGGCGGGCCTGGGCACCTGAACAACATTGTGTTCATGGGCATGGGGGAGCCGCTCGCGAACTATGGCGCGGTCCTGGCGGCGATCCGTGGCCTCGTTCGGCCCGCCCCCGACGGGTTCGGGCATGCCGCCCGTGGCATCACCGTGTCGACCGTCGGCTTGGTGCCGCAGATCCGCCGCCTGGCCGCCGAGGGGCTGCCGCTGACGTTGGCCGTCTCGCTGCACGCCCCCGAGGACGCCCTGCGTGACCGGCTCGTCCCGATGAACGCCCGCTTTGGCGTCGACGCGGTGCTGGACGCCGCGTGGGATTACGCCCGTGTCACGAAGCGCCGCGTGAGCGTGGAGTACGCACTGATGCGTGACCTCAACGACGCGCCGGCTCTGGCCGACGAGCTGGGTCGCCGGCTGCGGGCGCGCGGCGACTGGGCGTGGGCGCACGTGAACCTCATCCCGCTCAACCCGACCCCGGGCAGTGAGTGGACCGCCTCCCGGCCCGAGGTGATGGACGCGTTCGAGGCCCGCCTGGTGCACGTGGGCGTGCCCGTGACCCGCCGTGACACGCGCGGCCGTGACATCGACGGCGCGTGCGGCCAGCTCGCGGCCCGGGCCGCCGGAGGAGACGGGGAAGGGCCCGCCGCCAGGGTTGCGCCGAACAGGCCATAATCGCCCGAAACTCGCAATATTCGCGATATTCTGCCGTAGTTGAAAGATGTCTTCCCCCGCCCCTCGCGGGAATGCCTGCCGGGCTCGCCGGACGGGTGGACGAAATGGCAAGCCGGAACGCCCGAACATGCCCGCCCGAGAAACTTGTTCGCCTTTAGCGGACAGAACGTAAGATGTCTCTGACAAGGAATATTGGCGTGACAATCGCACGGACCACGACCTGGAGATCGTCTCGTTTCGTCCTACGCAAAGGGGGTTGCGTGCGATGGGGCGCTGCTATGAAGCTGGGGACACTGCCGCGCACGAGCATATCCGGTAGTCGTGTCAACTGCCACACGGGCGTGCGTCCCGCCCCGGGCCGGGACGCGGCGATAGCCAGGCCGCTGGCGGTGCCCCGACGTTGCCCGAACGGGACCCGCGCTACCACGTGAGGCAGGTCGTCGCGGGCGCGAAAGGGGCCCGCCGGTCGGCGACGGATGGCGCGTCCGCCCGCCGGAGCCAATCGCCGTATCGTCCAGTTGTCTCCCGTCTGGTTCTCGCGGGCATCGGGCCTGATATCGTGTGAGCAGGTAGCGCGGGTTCTCACTCGCGTGGCCGCGCGCGGTGGCCTGTCCAATCCGGGGGGACAGGCCACCGTTGTGCATTCCGGGCCCGTCGCGGTGCGTCGATCGGCGATCGTCCTTTCGCTTGAGGCAGAACGCCAGGGTGGGCGGCGGTGCCGACTCCGGGCGGGAGAAGCGTCCCCTTCGCGATGCCGTCCGGGGAGGACGTCGGGCGCGATCGGGGTCGGGAACGGGAACAGGCCTTGGTTGCCGGGGTCCTGCACGGGTGTGGACGGACGGCCGGACGGTGAGCCGCCCGCCCGGCCCGTGACGGGGCGGATTTCTGGAGGCATCGTGTGTTCGCATCGTGGCGGGTCGCCCGACGACAGGGAAGCTGTTCACTGAGAGCAGAATTCCTTGGGCGGCGCCATTCCTTGGGAGGCGGTCCCGGGACGCGAGGCGTTTTTCGTGGGGAGGCCGTCATCACGGGGTTCGTCACGATTGCGCCTTTCCCGCGACAAGGCTGACATCACAAGGCGAGAACGCACGTCCGTCCGATCGTGACACCGTCCGGGGAGTTTCCCGGCGGGCACACTGCAGCATTCACTTCTGCTGCATGAAGAAAACGGCGAATTGGAGTCGTCGAAATGCCCCCATGGCAACTCAAAAATGATCGTCCCCGTGCCCCGCCCCCGTACTTCCATGAACGCCAACGAACCGGAACCGCTCCCGGAATCTGGAGACAGAACAGCCAGATGACAAGCCGTGATGGTGCCGGCATCCGACTCGATATGCTCGCCCTCACGCGCGGATGCCCCCAGGGTGCGACCTGGCGGGACCGTACTTATTCGTGATCGGGCATTGCTTGCCCTCCCGCCGCATGTCGGATAAGGTCGCCACAGATGGGAGCGGGAAATAGCGAGGGAAATCCGAGCCCGCGCCCGCCGAGCCGATCGGCAGAAGACGACAGATCTCTACTCAAGAGGGGGAATGACTATGGTCGTGATTTCTTGCGGTTTACTCACCCGCAAGAGGTCTGCCGGAACTCCGGCATGCGCGGGACTATCCCCGCGCGCGACCAGTAGTCCGCCCCCACCTGCCCACCGGATCGCTACCGAGCGTTCCGGCTTGCACATGCCGTAGTGCGCGGCCCCACAAACCCCGACGGCTGAACAGCCACGCCACATCCACCCGGAAGGAACAACCGTGACCAACGTGCGTACCAACGCCACTCGTCTCCACCTGACCAGGTCGCGCCGCCCGATCGCCGCGGTGATCGCCGCCGCCGTCCTGGCATCCTCGGCGCTGACCATGACAGGCCTGCGCCCGGCACAGGCCGACGCCTGGAAACAGGATCTCGCCGGGGCTGACACCGTCGGAGCGCGGGTCGTCACGACCGCGTCCTACCTGCCGCCGGTCGTCAAGTCCAGCTCGTCCCACACGACCTCCACACCGGTGCCGTCCGTCGATCCGTACGCGTTGTACGGCGTCGACCTGCCCCTCTCCGCCACAACGAACAACGCCTACAACGTGGCCACGATCAACCCCACCACCGGGAAGAACACCGTTCAGTTCGCCTGGCGAGTGCCGGTCGACAAGGTCGAGCAGCGCACCGTCGCCGTGGACTCCGGGCGCGGGAGCGGCACCGAGGGGTTCTACGGCCTGTATCGCGGCCCCTACATCAGCGGCATCGGCACCCCGGCCGGCATGATGCCGGTGTGGTTCTTCGCGCCGGGTGACACGAAGGCGTCCAAGATGTGGTACGTCCCGGATCTGGGCTACTTCGGCGGCAACACCGACACGTGGACGAACGGTGGCGCCGTCGTCAACCAGAGGACCGGCATGCTCTACATCAACGCCGGCCTGATCCAGTTCCTCGGCGGGCCCTCCGCCCAGGAGGCGCGATTCACGATCTTCGACCCGAAGACGCGCACGACCTACTGGTCCGGGCCACTGCAGCCGGCGACCGCAGCCGACAAATGGTGGAAGGGGACCGTCGCCAACGACCCCAAGGGCGGCCTGGGCCCGGGTGCGGTCACGTCCGGCATCGCGATCATGCCCGATGGCGACTTCGTGCTGATGGTCAAGGGCACCGACACGGCGATCCCGGCGACGAACCCGATGAACACCACGGGGAAGAACATCGCCGCCGGCGACACCTCGATCGGTTTCATGGTGCGGGTGCACCCGTCGTTCACCAACGACCCGTGGACGTACTCGGTCATGAAGATGGTGACGAAGGACCCGGCCGACAAGTCCGGCAAGGCCATGTGGAACGCCAGCAACCAGCAGGCCGTGGCCTTCGTCGGTGGCGAGCTCGTCGTGGAGACCAGCGCGGGCGAACTGTTCTCGGTCGATCCGATGACCGGCTACTGGAGGTACCTGTCGACCGACAGGAACACCAACCCCGTCGGTCCCCTGTCCCCCAGCGTCGCGCCCCAGGGCGGCCTGTTCTACTCGATGTCGAGCGCGCAGACCGCGACGTCGTTGAAGGGGCACGTGTATCAGTCGGCGGCGGCCACGTACGACACGTCCACCCCGATGCCGGGTGTGACGGTGGCGTTGTACGAGCAGAACCCGGCGAAGGGTTACGCGCAGCCGACGCTGATCAGCACGGCGGTGAGCGACAGCACCGGGCAGTACACGTTCCTGATTCCCGCTGTTGCCGATGACGGTTCGGTGAAGTACGTGGTCCGCCCGATCCTGCCGTTGATCGACGGCGGGGCGTCGGTGATGGTGGCCGGCGGCATCACGACGAATCCGTCGTTCGTCGGGACGGCGAACACCGGCACGCTGTACTGCGCTGACGGCACGAGATACGACGGGGCCAATGACGGCGTGATGCAGGCCGGACCCTGCCCGGGCCTGATGAGCCCGCCCGCGCTGGAGACGATGGGGACGGCGGTCGATCCGGCGACGTTCGGCGCGTACGCGTCGATCACGATGAGCAGCCAGTGGAACAACCCCGAGGTCGACTTCAACCTGGTGGCGAAGTCCGCCCTGCCGCCGTCGATCGTGAAGCCGGCGAACAATGCGGTGCTGGTGAGCACGACCCCGACGATCAGCGGCACGGGCACGGCCGGGGATTCGATCACCGTGACGGACGCCTCGGGGAACACGGTGTGCACGGCGGCAGTCAAGGATGACGGGTCATGGACGTGCACGCCGGGTTCGGCGTTGACGGAGGGCACGGCGTCGTGGACGGCGATCCAGACGGAGCCGTTGACGGGCGCGACGTCGGTCCCCTCGGCCCCGGTGAGCGTGACGATCGACACCACGGCCCCGACGCTCACGAGCCCGGCGGAGGGGGAGCGGCTGGCCATGGGCACACCGGCCATCTCCGGCACGGGGACGGATGGCACGACGGTGACCGTGAAGGATGGCGATGGCAATCCGATCCCGGGGTGTACGGGTGTGACGGTGACGGGCGGCGCCTGGTCGTGCACGCCGACGGCGGCGCTGCCGGACGGGGTGGTCGTCCTGAAGCCGGTCACGACGGACAGCATGGGCGAAACGGTCGCGGGCCATGGCGTGAACGTGACCATCGACACGGTGGCGCCGGACGCCCCGGTGATCACCGGCCCGGCGGATGGTTCGGCGACCGACCAGTCCACGGTGACGATCAGTGGTACAGGTGAGGCGGACGCGCACGTGGTGGTGTCGGATGGCGCCACGACGGTGTGTGAGACGGACGTGAGCGCGGCGGGCACCTGGTCGTGTGACGGGACGTTCGCGGAGGGTGGGCATACGTTGACGGCGACACAAAAGGACTTGGCGGGGAACACGTCCGTCCCGTCGGAGGCGGTGACGTTCAGCGTGGATTCCAACCTGAATGTGCCGGACACGCGGTACTCGGTGTTGAGCGTGGATACGACGACGCCGCAGATCGACACGCCGGCGACGGCGACGGTGCTGGTGAAGAATGGGCAGGAAGCCCCGCTGGCGGGTGTGCCGGTGCTGGTGACGGTGCTGGGCACGTCGTCGGCGACGGCGACAGGGGATTCGGGGGTGCCGGGGACGACGGTGACGTGCGTGACAGGTGCGGATGGCACATGTCAGGTGGTGATCAACGACCACGTGGCCGAGGATGTCGAGGTGTCGGCGTTCGTGCCGGTGCATGGTGTGGCCACGGAGGTGGCGGGTTCGCCGGTGACGGTGACGTTCACCCCGGGTGCGGGGGACCCGAATCCGGATTGTGCGGATCCGGCGCGGCCGGGTTCGAGCTTGTCGGCGGTGCCGTTGTCGGTGACGGCGGGGGATCCGGCGGGTTCGACGGTGACGGCGTTCGTGACGGATGCG
>WQUE01000311.1 GCA_009785885.1 Actinomycetes bacterium | reverse complement strand
TCGTCAGATCGCGTAGTACAGGTCGAACTCGTACGGGTGCGGACGCAGGCGCAGGGCGTCGATCTCGGCCTGCTTGAGATCGGTCCACACGTCGATGAGGTCGGGGGTGAACACGTCGCCGGCCTGGAGGAACTCGTTGTCGGCCCGCAGGGCGGCGAGTACCTCGTCCAGTGAGCCCGGCACCTGCGCGATCCCCGCGTGCTCCTCGGGCGGCAACTCGTACAGGTCCTTGTCGACCGGGGCGGGCGGCTCGGTCTTGTTCTGGATGCCGTCGAGCCCGGCGAGCAGGATCGCGGAGAACGCGAGGTACGGGTTGCTCGACGGGTCGGGGCAGCGGAACTCGATGCGCTTCGCCGCCGGATTCGTCCCGGTGATCGGGATGCGGATGCACGCGGAGCGGTTGCGGGCCGAATACACGAGGTTCACCGGCGCCTCGAAGCCGGGCACGAGCCGGTGATAGCTGTTGAGGCTCGGGTTCGTGAACGCGAGCAGCGCCGGGGCGTGCTTCAGCAGGCCACCGATATACCAGCGGGCCACGTCCGACAGGTTCGCGTAGCCCGTCTCGTCGTAGAACAGCGGCTTTCCGGCCTTCCACAGGGAGCTGTGGACGTGCATGCCGGACCCGTTGTCGTCGAACACCGGCTTCGGCATGAACGTCGCGGTCTTGCCGTTCTCCGCGGCGGTGTTCCGCACGATGTACTTGACCTTCATGAGGTTGTCGGCGCTGGCGAGCAGGGTGTCGAAACGCCAGTTGATCTCGGCCTGCCCGGCTGCGCCCGTCTCGTGGTGGGCGCGCTCCACCTTCAGCCCGGTGCCCAGGAGGTACGTCACCATCTGGTCGCGCAGGTCGGCGTAGTGGTCGGCGGGAGCGACGGCGAAGTATCCCCCCTTCGAGCGGACCTTGTAGCCGAGGTTGCCCCGCTCCTCGACACGCCCGGCGTTCCACAGGGCGGACTCGGCGTCCACCATGTAGGACGACGTGTGGGCGTTGGTCTCGTAGCGGACGTCGTCGAACACGTAGAACTCGGCCTCCGGCGCCATGAACACCGTGTCGGCGATGCCCGTGGCGGCCAGGTGGGCCATGGCCTTGCGGGCGATGTTGCGCGGGTCGCGGCTGTAGGGCTCCAGCGTGATCGGGTCGTGGATGAAGAAGTTGACGACAAGCGTCTTGGCTTTCCGGAACGGATCCAGGTACGCCGTCGACACGTCGGGGAGCAGCGCCAGGTCCGACTCGTTGATCGCCTGGAAGCCGGCCACCGAAGAACCGTCGAACGCCAGCCCGTCGGTGAACACCGCCTCGTCGAACGCCGCGGCCGGCACCGTGAAGTGCTGCATGACCCCGGGCAGGTCGCAGAACCGGACGTCGACCATCTCGACGCCCTCACGGGCGATGTGGCCGAGCAGTTCGTCGGCGGAGCTGAACATGGTGGGACCTCCCAGTCGCGTCACAGTGACGGCGCCGCCGGGTCTCGTGCCCCGCCGACGCCCCCCTAGTCTACGTGGGCCCAAATCGGGCCCCGCGTCACCAGGGCCTGGACGACGGCCAGGTCCAGGGCCGCCACGCGGGCGCAGAACGCGGGGAAATCCGTGACGGCTTCGTCGTTTGCGGTGTCGCTGATCCACCGGAGCACGGCCACCGGCAGGCGCAGCCGGGCCGCGGCCTGGGCGGCGGCGGCCCCCTCCATCTCGACGGCGAGCGCGTCGAACGCGGACGCGATTGCCGCAGCCCGGGCGTGGTCGGCGATGAACTGGTCGCCGCTCGCGATGCGGCCACGGTGGACGGTCGCGCCGAGCCCGGAGGCGGCCTCCGCGAGCGCGGCGGCCAAGGCCACGTCGGCGTCCCAGGCGAGCGGTTCGCCCGGGACCTGACCGGGAAGGGTTCCGCCGAACGCCGACGCGTCCACGTCGTGCTGGACGAGATCGGTGGCGACGACGGCGTCCCCGATGTGAACGTCCGCGCCGATGCCGCCCGCCATGCCGGTGAACACCACCGCGGTGGCGCCGGCCCGTGCCAAGGCCGCCGTGGCCAAGGCCGCGTTGACCTTGCCGACGCCGCTCTTCGCGACGACAAGGTCCTCTCCGGCCAGGCGGCCCCGCGTCACCGGGCAGCCCAAGAGGCGCTCGGTCCGCGGAACCGTCAGGGCTGCGAGCACAGCTTCGACCTCGACGGTCATCGCCCCCAGGACACCGAGCATCGCCATGTCACGCCTCGGCGACCGCGGCGACCGGCTCCTGCTGCACCCGTGGTCGGGTCGGCGAGGGGCCCGAGGGTATCGCGCCGGCCCGCCGCGAGATCACATCGAAGATCACGGCGACGACGAGGATGACGCCCTGGATCACGTACTGCATCGACGCGTCGACGCCCTGCAGCAGCATGCCGTTGACCAGCGCCTGCATGATCAACGCGCCGACCAGCGAGCCGACGACCTTGCCGACGCCGCCGGCGGGCGAGCAGCCGCCGATGAAGCAGCCCGCGATGACCAGCAGCTCCAGGCCGGTGCCCGCGGTCGGGTAGGCGGCCTTCATGCGCGACGCCGTGAGGATGCCGCCGAGCGCCATGAGCACGCCCATGATCACGAACACGATCACCGTGACCCGCACGACGCTCACGCCGGACAGCTCCGCCGCCTCCGGGTTGCCGCCCACGCCGTAGACGTGGCGGCCGAACCGGGTGCGCGTCTGGACGACCGCGAAGATCGCCGTGACGACGCCGAGGATCACGAGGGCCCAGGAGATGCCGTTGTTCCGCGCGAGCTGTACGAGGAGGAAGCCGGCCACGACGGCGATGAACGCCACGCGGATCACGAACAGGGGGAGCGGCGTGACGTCGAAATGCCGCCGCTGCTCACGGATCTGCCCCATGATCTGCATGGCGACGAACACGACGAGGCCGATCACGGTCAGCAGCACGGTCGTCAGGCACATCGAGAGGCCGAACAGGGTGATGCGATCGGGGCCACCCGGCCACAGTCGCGCCGGGATGAAGCCGTTGCTGAGGGCGTTGAAGAAGCCGTCCGTGATGATGATCGTGCCGTTCTTCTTCGTCGCCAGCAGTTCGACACCGTGGCCGACGATCATCATGCCGAGGGTGATGACGAATGCGGGAATGCCGACGCGGCCGATCAGCAGGCCGACACCGAGCCCGATCACGCCGCCGAAGGCCAGCACGAGGATGATGACGATCGGGGAGGGGATGCCGTAGCTCATCATGAGGATCGCCGCGACGGCGCCCATGAAGCCCGACATGTAGCCGACCGACAGGTCGATGTGGCGGATGATGATCACCAGGGTCATGCCCGCGGCCATCACGCCGACGGTCGCGGTCTGGTTGATCAGGTTGGTCAGGTTCAGCGGCGACACGAATGTGCCGCCCGACCAGACCCAGAACACGACGACGATCAGCAGCAGCGCGAAGATCATGACGTAGCTCTGCAGGCTGCGCCGCAGCATCGTGCCGATGGCGACCTTTCCGCCGCCGACCGCTCCAGCCTCGTCGCTGGGCACCGGCGCGGCTGTTTCCGCGATGACATGAGACATGTGCGTTCTTTCTTCTCTGCCCTAGGCGACGGCCCGGTGCATGATCTTCTCTTCGGTGGCGTCATGGGCGTCCATGACGTCGGTGATGAAGCCCTCGGCCATGACGTAGATTCGATCGCTCATGCCGAGGATCTCCGGCAGTTCGGACGAAATCATGATGATGCTCATGCCCTTGGCGACGAGGTCGTTCATGATGCAGTAGATCTCGTACTTCGCCCCCACGTCGATGCCGCGCGTGGGCTCGTCGAGGATCAACAGTTCCGGCTCGGGGAGCAGCCACTTGGCCAGGGAGACCTTCTGCTGGTTGCCGCCCGACAGCGTGCCGGCGATCTGCTCGATGGAGCGGGCCCGCACGTCCATGTCCTCGAAGTACTTCCTTGCGACGCGCTCCTCAAGCTGTTCGTCGATGAACGGCCCCTTCTGCAGGCGCCGCAGGTCCGTGAGCGTCTCGTTGAACTTGATGCTTTGGATGAGGATGAGTCCGTTGCGTTTCCGGTCCTCGGTCACGTACGCCATCTTGTCCCTGATGGCCCGCTCGGACGAGGTGATCTTCACGGGCTGGCCGGCCAGGCGCATCTCGCCCTTGATGTGGTAGCGCGGCGTGTTGCCGAAGATGCTGAGCGCCAGTTCGGTACGTCCCGCGCCGAGCAGTCCGGCGAGGCCGACGATCTCGCCGCGGCGCACGTCCAGATTGACGTTGTGCAGGATCTCGCGGCCCTTGGCGGGGTCGTAGACGGTCCAGTTGCGCACCTCGAACGCGATGTCGCCGATGGTCACGCCCTCGCGCGGCGGGAACACGTTGGTGATCTCACGGCCGACCATGTTCTTCACGATCTCGGCCTGCGTCACGACCCGGGCGTGCGCGTCCATCGAGGTGACGGTCCTGCCGTCCCGGAGCACCGTGATGGAGTCGGCGATCCGGAGCACCTCGCTCAGCTTGTGCGAGATCAGGATGCACGTGATGCCCTGCGCCTTGAGTTCCCGCAGGATCTCCAGCAGGTTGTCGCAGTCGTCCTCCGTGAGGGCCGCGGTCGGCTCGTCGAGGATCAGCAGGTGGACGTCCTTGCTCAACGCCTTGCCGATTTCGACGAGTTGCTGGACGCCGACGCCCACGTCGCGCACCTTCGTGTCCGGGTTCACCTTCACGCGGATGCGCTCCAGCATCTGGGCGGCCTGGGTGCGCGTCGCCTCCCAGTCGATCATGCCCGCTTTCGTGATCTCGTGGCCGAAGAAGATGTTCTCGTGGATCGGCAGGTCGGGCACCAGGGCGAGTTCCTGGTAGATGATCGCGATGCCCGCCTTCTCGCTGTCGGCGATGCCTCGGAAGCGCTGGGGTTCGCCATTCACCACGATCTCACCGCTGTACGTGCCGTGCGGATACACGCCGGACAGCACCTTCATGAGCGTGGACTTGCCGGCGCCGTTCTCGCCGACGAGGCAGTGGATCTCGCCGCGCTTGACCCGGAAACTCACATCGTCGAGCGCCACGACACCGGGGAACTCCTTCCGGATGTGGCGCATCTCCAGGATGTAGTCCTCAGGGCCGGGTTGTTCGTCGGCGGGTGCCATGGCCGCCGTCACGTGTTCATCGTTGGACACTGCTGGTTTCCTCTCATGGCCAACGGGAGAGCGGGGATGAATGACCATCCCCACTCTCCCGCGGGCTCACGTCGTTCCGGTGTCGGACGCCGGTGCGAAGGCGTGCCTACGCGTCGACGACTTTACCGTTGTCGATCTTGAACGGCGAGCCGGGCTGCGTCACGACCTGGGCGATGTTGTCCTTCGTCACGACGGTGATGTCGGCCTTGGTGGACGGCACCTGCTCCTTGCGGTTGTCGTACGTCGTCACGACGACGGACGGCTTGGTGTTGCCGCCGGCGACCGCGTTGATGATGTCCTTGCAGTTCTGCACGAGGGCGGGATCCGGCTTCCACACGGTCATGCCCTGCATGCCGTCGAGGATGTACTGGGCGGAGGCCTTGGTGAAGTCCTGGCCCGTGTTGTACAGCTTCGTCACGTCGGGATCGGCGCGGAACGTGTCGGACATCGCGACCGCGGTGTCGTCGTTCGGCGTCAGCGCGTACACGACGCCCTTCTGATCCTTGGTGGCGGACGCCAGGTTGGCCTGCACCAACTGCTTGCCGGTGTCCGGGACCCACTTCATCACGCCCACCTGGCCGATGATGTCGGCCAGCTGCGCATGCGTCAGTTCCTTCGTGGCCTTCACGGCCGTCGCCTTGTCGGAGTTCACGATCGTGAACGTGCCGTCGGCGATCTTCGGCTGCAGCTTGTTCCAGGCGCCCTGGAAGAAGAGGAACGCGTTGTTGTCGTCGGCGGAGCCCGCGTACAGCCACAGGTTGTTGCCCTGCGGCTTCTCGGCGGACTTCACCAGGTAATCGCCCCAGGCCTCGCCGACGGCGACGCTGTCGAACGTCACGTAGTAGTCGAGGTTCGCGGTGTCCATGATGAGGCGGTCGTAGGCGATCACCGTGATGCCCTTGGCCTTCGCCTCGTCGACGGCGGCCGCGGCGGCCGAGCCGTCCTGCGCGCAGATGATGATGTACTTCACGCCCTTGGACATCAACGTCTCGACGTTCGTCTTCTCGATCGCGGAATCGCCCTGGCTGAACAGAATCTGCGCGCCCGGCATCGCCGCCTTGAAGGCCGACTGTGCCATCACCCAACGCGGCTCGGAGTTGGTCGGCAGGACGATGCCGACATCTTTGGCGAAGTCGACGCTGCTCGCAGCCGGCGCGCTGCTGGTGGACGACGCCGGTGCCCCGCTGGTGGTGGTTGTGGTGCTGCCCGTGGTGCTGTTCGAGCAGGCGGAGAGGCCGAAAGCGAGGGCAAGGCTGATTCCTGCCACCGCCATGTTCCGGAATTTCATGCTTATGTCCTCCTTGAGTGACTGCCCACGCGAACATGGTGGGCGCTGAGTCGATGTCACACTACCACCCGGTGCGTGCCCGGTGAAGATTGGCAGAGGTCGCCCGGGCCTCCCGCGCCCTCTATGGTCGGACGTGCAGCGCCATCCGGCTCGCGCTCGGGGTAAACAACCCGGTCGATGACGTCCGCGACGGCGTCGACGAGCCGGGACGCGCCACTCCCCGGATGGCGGCCCATTTCCGCGACCGGGGACGTCTCACCTAGTGATGGTAGCGTTGGGGAAGCCGGGGGTGGGGGTAACTTTCGTCAATCCCGGACGGGACCCGTCCCCGGTGTTTGCGGACGCATTCACTGGTGCCGAACCGTCCCCATTCCCCGTCACGCATTTCGTTACCAAATCGTGATGGTCCCGTTTCCGGCAATCCTGGCGGGTGCGGCCCGGAATACGCCAATCGGCGGCGCGTCCGGACGGACGGCGAGACACGCGCGGCGCGGCGGGGGCGTACGTGCGTGGGCGTGGGGGTCACGCCGCGGTCAGCGACGGGCCGAGGGCCTCCAGTTCGGCCCGGCTGATGCCCGTGAGCCGCATCTCCTCAGGCCGGACGGCCGTCTCGCGCAACCAATACGTGCCGGCCTCGGAGGAGAAGATGGTCGCCACCTTGGGCGTCGGCACGTCGCGCAACACCGCCGTCATGCTGGAGGCGGCCAGCGCCTGGCTCAACTCGGGCCTGTCCCCGACGTTCTCCGCGAACCGGCTGGCCGGTCCGGTCTCGTCGATCGCCCCGCGGCCGGCCCCCTGGGCCGGGTCCAGGAAGTCCGCCAGGCGGGGTCCCCACACGGTCGGCTCATAGACGGCGAACGCGTGCAGGCCGTTCTCGTCCACGACCTCCTCCAGGATCGGCCCCTCGTCCTGCCGGTAGAAGTACGCGACGGTCGCGTCCTGGGACGTGGCCCGCGCCACCCGGAGCAGCGCGTTGCCGAGCCGCCGCAGCACGAGGCACCCGGTGATCTCGGGACGGGCCGTCACCTCGGCGATCTGCGAGTCGCTGACGACCGTCTCGACGTCCCCCCGGGCCACCAGCCCGCGCAGCGCCACCTCCTGGGCCAGGACGAGCATTTCCGCGTTCGGCGGGTCGCCGACCCTGCCGGGCAGCCACGGCTGGGTCACCAGCTGCGGCTGTTCGGGGTCGTCCAGGACGAGGATCTGCTCGTCCGTGAGCGTCCACACGCGCATGGCCTGCCCCGGCACGACCATCCCGAGCACGTGCCGGGCGGCCTCCGCGTCCCTGGGGGACAACTCGACGTCCATCACCACAATCCTTTCAGCCAACCACCGACCGCACTCATCCCGGAACCGATCGCCCCGGCCACCGTCCCGGCGGTGCGGGTCAGGCTGCCGCCCAGGCCGCCCGCCGTGGAGTTCTTCAGGCCGTCCGCCCAGTTGCTCAGGGAGTCACCGGCGGATTTCAGGCCACCATCGTTGCACCATTGCGCGAAGTCCCAGGCCGCCGACACGAGCGTCGTCCCGATGGCCACCGCGGCCACCACTTCGCCGACCACGGGAATGCCGATGACGAATGGCAGCGCGACCATCGCGGCGCCGCCCACGACGTTCAGGCCGCCCGCGATCCGGTCGCCGACATCGACCCAGCCCTCGTGGCCGTTCCCGTCGATGATGCGCGCCACGCCGGTCCCGATCGAGATGGCCCCGCCGATCGGTCCGAGCGCCTTGCCCGCGACCCGGACGACCTTGGAGGCGCCCGCCCCGAACTTGCCCAGCGGGGCCAGCTTCTCGGACAACCAGCCGAACTTGTCGACGAGGGCCCGGTAGCCGGACTGGTACACCTTGTGGTCGGCTAGCGGCGCCAGGTATCGCGCGATCTTGCTGAACTCCTGCCAGTCGCGCTCGAAGCCGGCCATCTGGATGAATTTGCGCAGCGTGTTGGACTTCATCACGATCGATGCGAGATCCTTGAACCCGCCGAGGAGGCCGAGGAGCGAGGCCGCCTCACCCGGAATGCCCCCGATGGGCGTCTGGGGGACGATCGAGCGGGTGATCTCGCTGGCCTTCTCCTGTTCGTCCGCCTGGCGGCCCAGCTGCGACCCCATGCCTTTCAGGTTCCCCGAAGCCGACTGCAGCCGTCCGCGCAGGGACGAGTACCACTGGTTCCGGAAGTCCGCGATGTCGGCGCCCTGCCACGACCGGGTCGCCTCGTTCACGAGCGCACTCACCTGTGACGTGACCGAGTCCAGCTCGCGGGCCTGGTCCGTCAACGAGCGGGACAACCCACGGATGGCCGAGACCTCCATGCCGGTGAACGCCATCGTCGTCCTCCCTCCGTCGGCGCCTGCCACCAGGCTAAGGCAGCCGTTTGCGGTTGTCGAGGGGGAGAACTCCCCGGTGGGACGGCCCCGGC
>WQUE01000310.1 GCA_009785885.1 Actinomycetes bacterium | reverse complement strand
GCGGCGGCGACCCGGATCAGGTCGAGGCCCTGGGCGTACGCCACGACCTTCGACGCCCACAGCGCCTGGCCCACCTGCGCGATGAATTCCTCCTTGTCGGGCACGTCGAGCTTCCGCGGCGGCCCGGCCAGGGCGGCCTGCCCGGCGGCCCGCAGCTCCGGGGTCGAGGACACGGCCCGGGCGAACACGGCCTCGCCGATCGCCGCGACCGGCACGCCGAGACGCAGCGCCTCCTCGACGGTCCACGTGCCCGTGCCCTTCATGCCGGCGGCGTCGACGACCACGTCGACCAGCGGCTTGCCCGTGCGGGCGTCGGTCTGGCGGAGCACCTCGGCGGTGATCTCGATGAGGTACGAGCTGAGGTCGCCGGTGTTCCACCTGGTGAACACGTCGGCGGCCTCGGCCGCGGTGAGACCCGCCGCCATCAGCAGCTCGTACGCCTCGCCGATGAACTGCATGTCGGCGTACTCGATGCCGTTGTGGACCATCTTCACGAAGTGGCCGGCACCGTCCGTCCCGATGTAGGCGCAGCACGGCTCGCCTTCATACTTCGCCGAGATGTCCTCCAAGATCGTGCCGACGTAACGGTACGAGTGCGCCGAACCGCCGGGCATGATCGCTGGACCCTCCAGCGCCCCCACCTCGCCGCCCGAGATGCCCGCGCCCACGAAATGCAGGTCCTGACTACGCAGTTTGGCCTCGCGGCGACGCGTGTCCTGGAAGAACGAGTTGCCGCCGTCCACGACGATGTCGCCCGGGTCCAGCAGCGGCGCGAGCGCGTCGATCGTCGCGTCCGTCGCGTCGCCGGCCTTCACCATGAGAATCGCGCGGCGCGGTCGTGCGAGCGAAGCGACGAACGCCTCCAGTGTCTCCGCGACGACGAACCCCTCCTGCGGGAACTCCGCGGCGACCGCCTGGGTCACCGACGTCGTCCGGTTGTAGATCGCCACACGGTAGCCGTGGTGGGCCAGGTTGCGGGCCAGGTTCGACCCCATGACGGCCATGCCGATGACGCCGATGTCGGCGGCTGAGGCGGCCATGTCGGCTCCTTTCTCCTCGTGTACGGGCTCCCTCACGGGCCCCGCTATGTCAGCCGGGCGGCCAACGTCGAATCGATCAGCCACAGCGTACGGGCGCGGCCGCGCAGGCCGGACGCCGGGGTGCGGACGGGGTCGTCCCCCCGCAGGGCCCGGCCGACCGCCTGCGCCTTCGGGGCGCCGGCCGCGATCAGCCACAATTCCTGGCAGTGTTCCAGTGCCGCCCGGGTGAATGTGACGCGCTGCGGCGGCGGCTTCGGCGAGTCGAGGACGGGCAACGTCGTGCCCTTGTACGCGCTGCTCTCGTCCCGGCCCGGGAACAGGGAGGCGACGTGACCGTCCGGACCGATGCCGAGCACCGACACGTCGAACACGGGCGTCGGCACACCGGGCTCCGCGCCCGCGCTGCGCGCCAACTCGGCGGCGTATTCCCTTGCCGCGTCCTCGACGGTCGGGACGCGGTCCGGCCCGGGGACCGAGTGGACGTTTTCCCGGGGCAGGCCGAAGCGCTCGGCCACCGCGAGCACCGGCAGGTCGTTGCGGTCCGCGTCGCCCTCCGGCACGAACCGCTCGTCGCTGAACCAGACGTGCACCCCGGACCAGTCGATCGCCTCGACCGCCGGGTCGGCCGCCAGCGCCGGCCACAGCCCGTTGCCCAGCGCCCCACCCGTGACGGACAGGTGAATCGGCGAGGTGAGCGACTGCCGCTCGATGAGGTGCGCGACGAGCCGAGCCGCGATTCCCCTCGTCGTGAGGTCGACCGTGGGGTGGACGATCACCTGGGGCGCCGCCGTCATGCCGTTCTCCCTTCCGCCGGGCCCGTCGCCGACCGTGTCACAAGAGGGATTGTTGCCTCGCTCACGACCTCTTCGAGACGTCCGGGCGCCATGATCCAGTCCAGCCCATCGGCCAGCACCCGACCGTACACAGGATCCGGGTCCAGGCGACGCAGCTCCTCGCTGAGGCAGTCGGCCACCGGCCGGCGCGGCAGGGGGAATCGCTGGCGGGCCGCCCCGGGGAGCGTCAGGTCGGCCATGTCGGAACCGTCCGGACGTTCGATGGTGACGGTTCCGGACGGACGTTCCAGGTCGACGCGCGTCAGGGTCACGGCGCCCCGGATCAGGCGGACGGGGCAGTGGAGCTTCCAGCCGAGCCAGGCCGCGAGCAGGTCGGGGGACGGATGCTCGTCGTGCCCGTAGATGACAACCCTTGTCACAACCTCGTACGGCGGCTGGTCGAGGATCGCGGCGAGGTGCGCGCGCCACCAAGTGAGGCGTGTCCAGGCGAGGTCCGTGTCGCCCGGCGCGTAGCAGGCGCGCAGCTGCGCGAGGCGTTCGGCGACCGGCCCCTCCGCCAGACGCGAGTCGGTGACCCGGCGGTCCGCGACCCGCCCCAGCGGGGAGGTCGACGGGCAGGTGGGCATCGTGTCCGGCCACCACGTGACGATCGGCACGTCCGGCAGCAGCAGCGGCGTGACGACGCTGTCGAGGTGGTCCGCGGTCGTGCCCCGCAGGCGCAGCACGACGACCTCGCTCGCGCCCGCGTCCCCGCCGACCCGAATCTCGGCGTCCAGCGCCGGCGCGGCCCCCGGGTCCCGTTCGACCAGCACGATCACCCGGCACGGGTGCTCCATCGAGGCGTGGTTGGTCGCCTTGATCGCGTCCTCGGCGGCCGCTGCCCCGACGGGCACCAGCAGCGTCAACACCCGGCTCAGCGCCACCGCCCCGCCCTCCCGCCGGACGGAAACGAGCTTGTCAGCTACCTCGTTCGCGGTCGTGTCGTACAACGGGATGATCACGGGCGCCTCCCCTCAAGCGGTCTCGTGAGCCGGTCACAATAGGCCTTGTTGACCATCATGGCCGCCTCCAGGCGCGTCCGTCGCGGGCCAGGAGCGCGTGGGCGCTGTCGGGACCCCAGGAACCCGGCGCGTACGGCTCGGGAGCGCCGTGATCGGCCCAGAACTGCTCGACCGGGTCGAGGATCTGCCAGGACAGCTCGACCTCGCGGCGCTGCGGGAACAGCGGCTCCTCCCCGAGCAGCACATCCAGGATCAGGCGTTCGTACGCCTCGGGGGAACTCTGCGTGAACGCGCTCCCGTAGCCGAAATCCATCGACACCTCGCGAATCTCCATCGAAGTGCCGGGCACCTTCGCCCCGATGCGCAACGTCAC
>WQUE01000309.1 GCA_009785885.1 Actinomycetes bacterium | reverse complement strand
TGGAGCCTCGGCATGGTCATCGGCGGTCTCGTCATCGCCGCGTGGGGCGGCCTGCGCAACCGCATGGCGATGATGATGATCGCCTGCCTCATGGCGGCCGGCCTCACCATGGTCATGGGGTTCATGCCGACGATCTGGGCGTTCGTCGCTGTGATGATCGCCATGGGGTTCAGCCTGCCGCTGCTCCAGACGCCGCTCATCACCGCCATCCAGGAACTCATCCCCGAGGCGATGATGGGCCGCGTCATGAGCGTCGTCACGCTGGTGGCCACGGTCTGCGGCCCCCTCGGCATGGCCGTCTTCGGTCCGCTGGCCGATCATGTCAGCCTGTCGTGGCTGGCGCTGGTCTGCGGTGCGGTGGGCGTCGTGATCCTGGGGACGCTGGCGCTGCGCGGCGGCCCGGCCACCCGGCTCTACCCGCCGGACCGGCCGGCGGACGAGAGCGTCGTCGAGGTCGTGTCGTCGGTCGGCGAACCGGGGACGCTGGTCGATGCCCGTCAGGACTGACGCGCCTGGCCGGGTGTGGCGGTCGGCACCGCCCTCGTCGTCCGTCAGCGCTGCTCGGGCGCCGGGAACACCTGGAGGAGGGCCATGCGGAACGGCTCGACGGCGAACACCGCGTGCGCCACGTTCGCCGGCATGAGGATGGACTCGCCGCGGTGAAGCTCGTGCGGCTCGCCGTCCAGGGTGATCCGGGCGATGCCGTCCAGCACCGTGACGAGGGCGTCTCCGGGGGACGTGTGGGCGCTGAGCTGCTCGCCCGCGTCGAAGGCGAACAGGGTCAGCCCGACCGCGTCGTTCTGTACCAGCGTCTTGCTCACGACCTGCCCCGGCCGGACCTCGACCTGATCGGCCAGGCGGAGCACGGTGGCAGGGGCCAGGTGGTGGATGATCGCGTCCATGTCGGCCTCCTCGTTGTTCGCGGTTCCATGCTAGGGGGTGCCGGGTAAGGCAGGCGTGTTGGTCCCCACGGCCGGATACGACCAGGGTTCGGGGACTAGGCTGGTGACACCGCCCGGCGTCGTCGTCCGACGTCGACCGGACCTGTATCGCACCAGCAGGGAGGCCCCGAATGACGACACCGGATCTGATGCTGGCGGGAGAGTTCCCCTCACCCACCGAACAGGAATGGGACGCCGAGGTCCTCAAGGCGCTGAACCGGCGCCGGCCACCGGGCTCCGAGTTGACGCTGGAGCAGGCGATGGCGCGGCTCACGACGGTGACGGTGGACGGGCTGTCGATCGCACCGCTGTACACCCGTACGGACGCCCACCCGATCGGGTACCCGGGGCAGATGCCGTTCACGCGCGGCGCCCAGGCGCCCGGCTCGGCGTCGCCGTGGATCGTGGAGCAACTGCACGAGGACCCCGACGCGACCCGGACCAACCTCCACGTGCTCGACGACCTCCAGTGCGGCGCCCGGGGCGTGTGGCTCCGGGTGGACGCCGACGCGATCGTGCCCGACGACCTGGGGGTGGCGCTCGCGGGCGTCGTCCCGGAGGCGGTCGATCTTTCCGTCTCGTCGGTGACGCGGCAGGAGGCTGCCGCCGAGGCGCTGCTCTCGTGCCTTGCCGGGCACGAGGCGGGGGCGACGGGGTCGCTGGGCATCGACCCGCTGGGCGCGGCAGCTGTGACGGGCGAACCGGTGGACCTGACGAAGCTGGCGGCCTGGATCGGCCGCGCGCCGGATGGCGTGCGGGCGCTGAGCGTCGACGTCACCCCGTACGACGACGCCGGCGCGGGTGATGTGCAGCAGGTCGGGTACGCGATCGCCACCGGCCTGGCGTACGTCCGGGCGCTGGAGGAGCAGGGGGTCTCCCCGGACCGCGCGTTCGCGTCGATCCGGTTCCGGGTGGCGGCCACGGCCGATCAGTTCGGCACGATCTGCCGGCTGCGGGCGCTGCGCCGGGCGTGGGCGCGGGTCGGCGAGGTGCTGGCAGTGCCGGAGGCCGCCCGGGGTGCGGTGCAGCACGCGGTGACCAGCCGGCGCATCCTGACCCGCGACGATCCGTGGGTGAACCTGCTGCGGGCGACGATCAGCTCGTTCGCGGCGGCCGTCGGCGGCGCCGAGATCATCACGACCCTGCCGCACGATACGGCCTGCGGTCTGCCGACGCCCTTCTCGCGCCGCATCGCGCGGAATATCCAGCTGCTGGCGGCCGAGGAGACCCACCTCGGCGCGGTGACCGATCCGGCCGGCGGGTCGTGGTACGTCGAGAACCTCACGGACCAGATCGCCGGGAACGCCTGGACGCTGATGCAGGCGATCGAGGCGGCGGGCGGCATGGCGCGCTCGCTCGCCGACGGCACCGTGGCCGCGCAGATCGCCGAGGTCGCGGCCGCGCGGGCCGCGCTCATCGCCACGCGGAAGCTGCCGCTGACAGGCGTGTCGATGTTCCCGAAGCCGGACGAGACCCCGCTCGACGACGTCGTGCCACGACCACCGCGTCCGCCCTACCACGGTCTGCCCGTGCGCCGCGATGCCGCGCCGTTCGAGGCGCTGCGCGACCGCTCGCGGGCCTATGCCGCCGCCCACGCCGGGGCGCCGCCCGCCGTGCTGCTCGCGTGCCTGGGGGAGCAGCGCGATTACGGCGCCCGTCAGGGCTTCACGTCGGCGCTGCTGGGGGTCGCCGGGCTGAACGTGGTGGAGATCCCGGGCCCCTCGCCCGCCGAACTGGCGCTCGCGGCCACAGATCACCGCGTCGTCATCCTGGCGTCCAGCGCGAAGGTCTACGCCGAGCAGGGGGTCGCGTGCGCGCAGGCGCTCAAGGACGCCGGTGTGGCCTGGGTGGCCATCGCCGGACGTCGCAGCGAGATCGGCTCCGAGGCGGCCGATTCGCTCATCGACCAGGAGATCTACGACAGCATGGACGTCGTCGCTCTCCTCTCCGGACTGCTCGACCGACTGGGGGTTGCGAAATGACCAGGATTCCCTCGTTCGCGGACGTGGTGTTGGGTCCGTCCGCTCCGCCCGACGGCCAGGTGGCGCCGCCGGCCACGGGCGGGTGGCACACGCCGGAACAGATCGACGTCGCCCCGCTGTACACCGACGCCGACCTGGACGGCGTCGACTTCCTCGGCACGTATCCCGGCCTGGTGCCGTTCCTGCGCGGCCCGTACCCGACGATGTTCGTGAACCAGCCGTGGACGATCCGCCAGTACGCCGGGTTCTCCACCGCCGAGGAGTCCAACGCGTTCTACCGCCGCAACCT
>WQUE01000308.1 GCA_009785885.1 Actinomycetes bacterium | reverse complement strand
TCCGCATCGTAGCGATCGCCCCGGCGCGGTTTCCTGCGCGTCGACCCCATAGCCGTCCACCCTTCTCGTCGTCGCCGGCGGATTCCCGGGCTCGACCGTACCAGAATCGGACGCCCCCCGCGGTCGTCCGGCGATCCCCCGCCGGCCGATGGGTCCGCCGTGGGATGATGGCAGGTGATGAGTGACATTTCCGATCAGGTCGCATCCCCGCTGGGGGCCGTCACGCCACGCCTGCCGCGTGGCACCCCGGCGAACGACGAGGATCGCCGTGTCGCCGCCCGGCAGTTGGGACGGGAGGCGCGGGGCATGCTCGGGGTCGCGTGGCGGTGCCCGTGCGGGCGTCCGGGCGTCGTCGTCAGCGCGCCCCGCCTGGACGACGGCACGCCGTTCCCGACCACGTACTACCTGACGTGCCCGAACGCCGTCACGGCCTGCTCGCGCCTGGAGGCATCCGGACTCATGGCCACCATGACGGCGCGGTTGACGGCCGACGAGGTGCTGGCAAGCCATTACGCCGAGGCGCACGCGGCCTACCTGGCCGACCGGGACACGCTCGGCCACGTGGACGAGATCGACGGGACGAGCGCCGGCGGCATGCCGGGGCGCGTCAAATGTCTCCACGCCCTGGCGGGCCATGCCCTGGCCGCCGGGCCGGGCGTGAACCCGTTCGGCGACGAGACCCTCGCGCTGATCGGGGAGTTCTGGACGCCCGACTGCAGCGCGCGACTGGTCGACCCCGGAACGGCGAGACGGCGCCGGGACGTGGCGGACGATGGGCGGGTGGGCGCGTGAACGTCGCGGCGATCGACTGCGGAACGAACACGGTCCGCCTGCTCGTGGCCTCCGCCGGGCCGGACGGACGCCTCGTCGAGTCCTGCCGCCTGGTCGAGTTCGCGATGCTCGGGCGCGGCGTGGATGCCACCAAACGCCTGCGAGACGACACGATCGCGTGCGCCCTGGACATCGTCGGGCGCTACGCCGCGGTGATCGCCGACCACGAGTGCGCGGCGGTGCGGTTCGTCGCCACGTCGGCGGCGCGGGACGCCGCGAATCGCGACGAGCTGTTGGACGGCGTCCGGGCGGCCCTCGGGCCGCGCGCCGCCGTCGACGTCATCAGCGGCGAGGAGGAATCCCGGCTCAGTTTCACGGGCGCGACCAGCGGGGTCGCCCGCGCGGTCGACCCGGTCCTCGTCATGGACTCGGGCGGCGGCTCGACGGAGCTGGTGCGCGGACACACCGACGGCCGGGTGGAGCAGGCCGCGAGCGTCCAGGCCGGATCCCGGCGCATGCGCGACCGCTTCCTGCGCGACGACCCGCCGACCGAGGCCCAGATCACCCGGGCCCGCGCCGCGGTGCGGGCGGCACTCGGCGCCGCCGCGATCGATCTGGAGATGGTGCGCACGTTCATCGGCGTGGCGGGCACCGTGACGACCATGGCCGCCCTGGCCCTCGGCCTGCCCCGCTACGACCGGTCCGTGGTCCACGGGGCACGCCTCGGCCTGGACGAGGTGGGGACGGTGGCCGACCGGCTGTTGTCCCTGTCGGTCGCCCAGATCGCGGCGCTGGGCCCGGTCGAACCGCAGCGCGCCGAGGTGCTGGCTGCCGGTGCGCTCGTCGTCGACGAGATCGCCCAGCACGTCAGAGCAACGACGCTCGTCGTCAGCGAGGCTGACATACTGGACGGCGTCGCCCTCGGCCTGCTGGCGCGAGGCGCGGCCGGTCACGCGCCCTCGTAGCCCAACGGCAGAGGCAGGCGGCTTAAACCCGCCCCAGTGCCGGTTCGAATCCGGCCGAGGGCACGGCGGCGAGAGGCATCGACGCGCCCGACCGCCTGACGCGCCGCACGTGTTCGCCGGCACCGGCCACCGGTCCGGCCATAATGGAGGCGTGACACCCGCGCGCAAACCACCGATCACGCCCGGACCGGGCGGGGACTCCCCCCGCATGCGGACGTTGGCGCGTCCGGCATCGAGGTCGCGGCTAGGTCACACGGCCCAGCCCACGGTGCTGAGCGCGGACGAGACCCCCGACGAGCCGGTCGCCGCGGCCCTCGTCTCCCGCGGCACGCGCCTGACGCAGCGTGCGGCCGCCGTCGTGGCGGTGCTCGTGCTGGTTTTCGCCTCGGCACTGCCGAGCCTCATCGCGTTCTTCCGCCAGCAGCGCGCCATCGTCGCCGTCCAACAGCAGATCGCAGCCCAGCAGGAGGCGATCGACGCGATGCGCTCCGAGATCGCCCGCTGGAGCGACCCGGCCTACGTGCAGGCGCAGGCCCGGGAACGCCTCGGTTGGGCCGTCCCCGGCGAGACCAGCTTCATCGTCGTCGGTGCGGACGGCAAGCCGATCGGCGGCGCGGCCACGATCGCCCCCGGCGATGCGACCGCGGCGGGCACCCCCTCCACGTGGTACGGAAAACTGTGGGGCAGCGTGCAGACGGCCGACAACCCCGAACCCGCCCAACCCTAACGCGGCCGGCTCACAGCTCGTAGACGAAGTCGAACGCGTTCGCGAGGACGACCCGGGTACCCGGGGTGATCTCCGTGGGCTCGCCCGGTTCCAGGCCGGCCGGACGGGCGTGCGGCGGGAACACCTCGGTCCCGTTGGTGCTTCCCAGGTCGATGACGAGCACCTGCCATCCGTCCAGCCGCACCTCCAGATGCTGTCCGGAGATGTCCTTGTCCGGGTCCGTGATGCGAACCAGGTTCGGCGCCTGCCCGATCGTCCCGGCCGGGACACCCGGGTGCCGGCCGAACACCACGCCGCGGTCCAGCGGGATGTGCGCACCGCTCGACAGCCTCAGGGTGCCCAGCATCGGGCGCGCGATCGACACGATGGGCGAGGACACGGCCCGTCCGCACGCGCGGCACCGCGTCACCTCCGGCGGGTTCGGATGCTCGCGGGGGCACAGCCGCGCCGGCACCACCGGCGCGAAGGCGACGCCGGGGCCGAGATCGACCGGGCTCCGCGAGGCCGACAGCGCGACCGACACCGCACCGGCCACGCCCCAGCGAAGCGGCACCGTGCCCCGCGCCGGGGCGTCGGCCGCCCCCAGCGGTTCCGCCGCGTCCGGTTCGGGCGTCCCGCCGCCGGGCGGGGGCACCTCGAACGGCGACACACGAAGCAGCACGGCCTCACCGGGCGCGGCGGCGTGATACGACAGCCCCGGCGTGCTCTCGACCCAGGCGTCCCCCAGCCGGGCCGACCCGCCGAAGCCGACGGCGACGCGCGCCCCGTCCGTCGTCGCCTGCATGGCCGCCAGCGGGAGGCGCCGCGGCCCGGGCAACTCGTCGATGATGGCGAGAGCGGCCGTCAGGTCGACGACCTCGCCGAGCGCGGCGTAGACGCGCGCCACCACCGGATCCTCCACGCCGCAACCGAGCAGCAGGGCCACCGGCCACGCG
This sequence comes from Actinomycetes bacterium, assembly GCA_009785885.1. Classification (GTDB taxonomy): domain Bacteria; phylum Actinomycetota; class Actinomycetes; order Propionibacteriales; family Propionibacteriaceae; genus WRGV01. Next base: position 5,524 of record WQUE01000308.1, on the reverse strand, counting down.
GCGACCAGGGCGGATGGTCCGGGCACGTAGTCGAACGATCGCACGAGAACTCCTGAGGGCAGGGCACGCGCTCGGGGTGCGGGGCGCCGTACCGGTGGGAAATCAGCGGAACACGAGGCGCTTCAGCGCCCTGAGGACCACCGCCACGAGAAGGATCCCCGTCGACAGCAGGACGACCGTGCCGATCCGGTTCCAGCGCACCCCGGCCCCATCGACCACCTCGGCCCTGGCCGACGCGACGAGACCCAAGGCCTTCGCCTTGACCTGGTCGGCCGCGTCGCGCTTGAGCGCCGCCGGATGGGCCTGGGACACCAGACCCTGCACGCCGGCCGCCAAGCGCGCCCGGGCGGCCGCGATGTCGGCACGCGTGTTTTCGGGTGTGCGGATCTTTGCCACCTTCGTCCTCCCCAGCTCTCTTGGACGCCCCAGGCGTCCCGGACTCCCTCTTGCGAAACCCAGCCTAGTACGCCCCGCGCCGGGACACCGCCGATGGCCCGTGCGACCCGGTTTCGTGCGGTAGGGTGACGCCATGGCAGCACTTTCGCCCGGCGATCAGGCCCCCGCGTTCACGCTCGACGACCAGACCGGCTCGCCGGTCAGCCTGCGCGACTTCGCGCCGGGGCGCGTCATCGTCTACTTCTACCCGGCGGCCCTGACGCCCGGCTGCACCACCGAGGCGATCGACTTCAGCGCCCGCCTCGGCGACTTTGCGCGCGCGGGCGTCCGCATCGTCGGTATCTCGCCGGACCGGGTGGCCCGCCTGGCCGAGTTCACGACGAAACATGACCTGCGGGTCACGCTCCTCGCCGATCCGGCGCGCACCACCATCGACGCCTACGGCGCCTGGGGCACGAAGGTGCTGTACGGCAAGCCCGTGGAGGGCGTCATCCGCAGCACCGTCGTGGTGGACGTGGACTCCTCGGGTGCCGGGACGGTCGTCTGGGCCGAGTACAACGTCCGGGCCACCGGCCACGTGGACCGTCTGATGCGCCAGCTCCTGCCGGCCTGAACCGCTCTACTTCACGAAGGCGGCCAGCGCCGCCGTGTTGCCGGCGGCGATGTCGTCGAACATCTGCTTCGCGCGGGCCTCGTCCCACAGCACCGACGATCCGGCCGACGTGGTCGCGTTCGGGTTCGAGACCGGCACGGTCAGCGACAGGCCCTTGCCGGTCCCGATCTTCGCGATGGCGAGCGCCGCCGTCATCGCCTCGCCCGTGCCCGTGTCCGAGCCCCGGCGGAGCGTCTCGCCGGCCGAGGTGACGATCGAGGCGTAGCGGAACGGGTTGAGGAAGGTCGACGGCGTGACCACCTTGTGGGCGATCTTGCCGATGAGTTCGCGCTGGCGCTGGATGCGGCCCAGGTCGCCCAGAGGATCCGCCTTACGCATCCGCGCGTACGCCAGCGCCTGGTCGCCGCCGAGGTGCTGGCAGCCCGCGGGCAGGTCCAGTTGCGAGTCGGTGTCCTGAACGGCCTTGTCGAGGCACACCTCCACACCGCCGACCGCGTCGACCAGGTTGGCGAAACCCCCCATGTCGACCTCGAGGTAGCCGTCCACGGCCAGGCCCGTGACCTGTTCGACCGTCTGGCGCAACAGGGGCGGGCCGCCGAACGCGTACGCGGCGTTCAGCTTGTTCTTGCTGTGGCCGGGGATCGGCACGTAGCTGTCGCGGGGCAGGCTGATCAGCGCGGGCTGCCCGCTCTTGGGCGAGTAGAGCAGCATCATCGTGTCGGTCCGGCCGGCGTCGTCCGGTCCGCCGAGCTTGTCGCGCTCCGCCTGCGTCAGGGTGCTGCGCGAATCGCTGCCGACCAGCAGCAGCAGCGTGCCCGGGGCGTGCCGCGCACCGGTGTCGGGGATCGCGGTGTTCACCGTGACGACCTTGTTCCACACCGTGACCGGGACCGCGACAAGCCAGGCCGCCCAGGCGGCGAGCAGCAGCACGGCGACCAGCACCACCCAGCGCACCGGGTGCCGGCGGAAGGCCCGCCCCAGGCGCGTCCGGCGCCGTCCCGGATCGGCTGCGGGCGCGGACGTGAGCGCGGCCTGGGGGTGGGGACGCACCCGCGGCGCCGGGGCTTCGCCGCGGAGCTTGGCCCGTGCAGGGGCGGCCGGTGCCGGCACCGGGGCGGGTGCCGCCGGTGTGGGGGCCGGCGTCGTCCCCCCGTACAGCCACTCCAGATCCGCCTTGCGCCTCGCCTCGTCGGTCACCGCTCCAGGGTACCCAGGCGGGACATCGCCGCCCCGTTGACCCGCCGGGGGCGGCCCCACGCCAGGCGTCGCGGCTACAGTGGGCCCATGCGTTACGCCGTCATCATGGCGGGCGGGTCGGGCACGCGGCTGTGGCCGCTGTCGCGGCAGGGCCAGCCGAAGCAGCTTCTTCCCCTGTTCGAGGGCCGGTCGCTCCTGCAACTGGCGTACGACCGCGCGGCCCGCCTCGTCGAACCGGACCGCATCCTGGTGTGCACGGGCGCGCCGTACGCGAAGGACGTCCGCCGCCAACTCCCCGACCTGCGCGAGGAGAACCTGCTCGGCGAGCCGGTCGGGCGCGATTCGCTGAACGCCGCCGCGTGGCCGGCGGCCGTCGTGGACCGGCGCGACCCGGACGCGGTCATGGCGGTCCTGACGGCCGATCAGCTGATCAGTCCCGCGGACGTCTTCGTCGAGCGGCTGGCCGAGGGGTTCGCCGTCGCCGAGGCCGACGAGGCCGCCCTGGTGACGTTCGGGGTCGTCCCCACGTTCCCGCATCCAGGCTACGGCTACCTGGAACGCGGTGAGACGCTCGCCGGCTTCCCCGACGCGGCCCACGTGGTGGCCTTCACCGAGAAGCCCGACGCCGAGACGGCGCGGACGTACCTGGCAACCGGGCGCTACTGGTGGAACTCGGGCATGTTCGTCTGGCGGGCGGCGACGTTCCTCCGGCAGATCGAGGCGCTCCTGCCGGCGACGTACGCGGCGGTGCGCGACCTGGCGGACGCGCCCACCCGGCTGGGCGAGATCTTCCCCGCCCTTGTCAAGACCTCGATCGACTACGCCATCATGGAGCCCGTCTCGCGCGGCGCGGGGACCGCGCACGTCGTCGCGGTTGCCCTGCCGATCCAGTGGCAGGATGTCGGCAGCTTCGAGGCGCTCGCGACCGTTTGGCCCGCCGATGCGTCCGGCAATGTCGTCCAGGGCGCCGCCGTCGTCGCCGAGGGACGTGGGAACCTCGTCGTGAATGCGGATGACGAAAGTATCGTCGCACTGTTCGGCGTCGACGATCTGGTCGTCGTGCGGACCCCGACGGCGACCCTCGTCATGCCGCTGGCCCGGTCCCAGGACGTGAAATCCCTTGTCGGACACGTCGCGGCACGGCACGGCGACGATCTGGCCTGAGGCTCCACGCGCGTCCGGCACCACGTCCGTCGTCACATTCGTGGGCACCAATTTCCCCCGGGGGCTTGACTTCGTGACACGACAAGGGTGTAATTTCAGCGGTGGGATTCACCCGGAAGTTCCTGCCCACAAGGGCGTCGCCCCGACGCACCCACCCTCGGCGGATCAGCGCACCAGCGCTCGGGCCGCCGCTGGTAGGACAGGCAACCCGGCGTGGCGTCACGAGTCTTGCAAGGAGCGGCGGATGAACGGACTTCGAGTGCTCTGGGCGCCGACCGACGACGACGGCAACTGGCGCGAGCAGGCGCTGTGCGCCCAGACCGATCCGGAGGCCTTCTTCCCCGAGAAGGGCGGGTCCACCCGCGAGGCGAAGAAGGTGTGCGCCCAGTGCGAGGTCCGCGCGGAGTGCCTGGAGTATGCCGTCCTCCACGACGAACGATTCGGCATCTGGGGTGGTCTGTCCGAACGCGACCGCCGCAAGCTGCGCCGCCGGGCCATGTGAGCCCGCCCCGGGCCGGGCTAGGCTGGAGAGGGTCGAAGGGGAGGTGCGAAGACGTGAGGACGCGTGACCGGCACGGGCGGGGCCTGCGCGGCCCGCTCGCGCTGCCCAATCCGTTGACGCGCGCGCCGGCGCCGGTCCGCGGGCCGCTGACGGGCGCGGCGTTCTTCCAGGACTGCCTGCAGTCGTCGATCGAGCGCATCGGCGCGACGTGCCCCGACGCGCTGCTCGGCGTCGAGATCGGCATGGAGGACGTGCCCAGCCGGGCCGCGATCTGGCACGAGTTCGTGGCCCACGACGCGGTGCCGCTTGCGGCGGCCATCGACGCCCAGCCCGACCGGCCGGCGCGGGTCGTCGTCTACCGGCGTCCGATCGAACGCCGCAGCCCCGACCGCGCCGCACTGGAGGATCTCGTCCACCACGCCCTCGTGGAACAGCTGTCCGTGCTTACCAGCCGCAGCGTGCGGGACATCGACCCGAACTTCGACGAGGACTGGTGAATCCGGCGGTTGGCCGCGGCGCCCTCACCGCCAACCGTGCCGTTCGCGGGGCTCCGCCTCGCCGGCCCCGTCGTCACTCCCCCGCAGCAGCCGCAGATGCGGTCGTCCACCCGCGGGGATGGCGGGCGCGTCGGACGCCGCGCCGGGTTCGTCGCGCAATCCGACCGCACGCACCCGGTCGGCGAGTAGGGCCAGCACCTCGGGACTGCGCGCCGTCCGTCCATCCGGGACCGTGGCCAGCCGCGTGACCGTCCACCCGCGCGGCACCGTCAGCGCGTGAGCGTGGTCCCGGCACAGATCGTGGGCTCCCGGCTCGCGGACGGGCGCCAACGGCGCCAGGTGTGCCATCGCCGCCGCATAGTTGTACGCCAGCGTGGCGACGGCGGGACGGTCGCAACCGTTGCGCGAGCATGACCGTTCCACCACGACCCCCACAGTAGACGCTCCCGTCCAGCCGGTGGGGGCGGCGCGCGGCGGGAACCCGGATGCCCGCGGAGGCCCCGGTAGGCTTGAGCACGTGAACCTGCCTCGCCTGATCGCCTTCGACCTCGACGACACCTTGGCCGAGTCCAAGTCCCCTCTGGCACCCGACATGGCGACCGCCCTCGCCGACCTGCTGGCCCTGCGGCCCGTCTGCCTGATCTCGGGCGGCCAGCTGGCACAGTTCACCCAGCAGGTGCTCGACCGCCTCCCGGCGGACGCGAACCTGGACAACCTGCACCTGATGCCCACCTGCGGCACACGCTACCTGCGCCATGACCACGACGCGTGGCACGAGGTGTACGCCCACACGCTCCCCCCGGCCCTGCGCGAGGCGGCGATCGCCGCGCTGGAGCGGCGCGCCCGCCAACTCGGGCTGTGGGAACCCGACGAGGTCGTGCGCGGGGAGCGGATCGAGGATCGGGGCTCCCAGGTCACGTTCTCGGCGCTCGGCCAGCAGGCCGCACCCGAGGCGAAACGCGCCTGGGACCCGGACGGCTCCAAGCGGCTGGCCCTGCGCGCGGCCGTCGCCGCCGACCTGCCGCACCTGTCGGTGCGGGCGGGCGGTTCCACATCGATCGACATCACGGAGTCGGGCATCGACAAGGCCTATGGTTTGACCAGCCTGTCGCAGGTCACCGGATGCCCCCTGGCCGATATGCTGTTCTTCGGCGA
>WQUE01000307.1 GCA_009785885.1 Actinomycetes bacterium | reverse complement strand
CCTCGCCGCCGTGCTGGGACGGCTCAAGGCCGCGGGCACGTCGATCCTCGTCGTCCTCCACGAACTCGGCCCGATGGCCCCGCTGCTCGATGACGCGATCATGCTCCGGGACGGCCGGGTGCTGTACCACGGGCCGCTCGCCGCGAGCGAGGCGACCACCGGGCACGAGCATCCCGACGAGCCGTGGGGACGCGCCACCGGCCCCATCGCGCCGTTTCCCCTCCTGGTGCCGGACGGGGGCGCGCGATGAACCTCGCGGACCTGTTCGGCTTCGGCTTCATGCAGCGGGCGCTCATCGCCGCCCTGGTCAGCGGCCTGTTGTGCCCCGCCGTGGGGACGTACGTCGTCCAGCGGCGGCTGTCGCTGCTGGGTGACGGGCTCGGCCACGTCGCGACGGCGGGCATCGGCCTGGCGCTGCTCACCGGCACGGCGCCGCTGCCCGTGGCGGTCGCCGTGTGCCTGCTCGGGGCGGTCGGCATCGAATGGCTGCGTCAGTCCGGACGGGCGAGCGCGGACGTCGGGCTGGCGATCCTGTTCTACGGCGGCCTGTCGCTCGGCCTGCTGCTCGCGAGCCTCGCCGGGCAGGGCACGGGGACGCTGGCGCAGTACCTGTTCGGCTCGCTGATCACCGTGTCCCGCGCCGACCTGTGGCTGATCGGGGCGCTGGCCCTCGTCGTGCTCGTCGTCAGCCTCGGACTTGCGCCGCAGCTGTTCAGCGTGTGCGCCGACGAGGAGTACGCCCGCACGCAGGGCCTGCCCGTGCGCTGGCTGAACATCGTGATCGTCGCGCTCGCCGCCCTGACCGTGACGCTGTCGATGCGCACCGTCGGGTTGCTGCTTGTCAGTGCCTTGATGGTGGTTCCGGTCGCGGCCGCGGCGAACCTCGGCGGCAGCTTCAGGACGACGCTCGCGCTCGCCATGGGCATCGGCGTCGCCGTCAGCGGGGCCGGCGTCGTCGTGTCGGCGGGCGCCGACGTCGCGAGCGGGCCGACGATCGTCGTCGCCGCGATCGCGGTGTTCCTGGTCAGCGCCGGGATCGCCGCGCTGCGCGCCCGGGCGTCCCGCGCCGCCGTCGCCGCCGATGCCGGGCTCGTGGCGGTGGGCCCGCACATCGTCGCCGAACCCCACGCTCCGGATGAGCCCGAGCACGACCTCGCCGTGCTCCACGGCGACCACGTCGACTACCTCCACGACGGCCACCGTCACGCCCCCCACGACGACCATTACGACGAGCACTAGGAGATACGGCCATGACCCCCAGCCAGACGGCCAGACGCACCACCCCGCAGAGGGACCTCGTCCGGACCGGCCTGGCCGAGACGTCCGGATTCGTCAGCGCCCAGGACCTGCACGCCCGGCTGCTCGCCGCCGGCCACCGCATCGGCCTGGCCACGGTGTACCGGGCGCTGGCCTGGCTCGCCGGGCGCGGCGAGGCCGACACCGTCCGGACGTCCGACGGCGAGACCGCGTACCGGCACTGCTCCCCCACACACCACCACCACCTGATCTGCCGCGCGTGCGGGCGCACCGTCGAGATCGCCGAGGACCCGATCGAGGCCTGGGCCGCGGACGTGGCCGCCCGGCACGGCTTCCGCGACATCGCCCACGTCATCGAGATCGACGGCCTGTGCCCCGACTGCTGAGTTCTCTCAGGACCACGCCCGGGTCACGGCCACCATCGCACCCATCCCCTTCGACGAGGACTGGTCGAGACGACCGGACGTCAGCCGCGGCCCCGCCGCATCGATCTCATGATCGCCGCGGGGGCGCGTCCATGACGTGCATGGCGGCCTCTTCCGCGGTCGCCGCGCCGCCGCTGATGCCCACCTCGAAGGCCACGTCGTCGCCACCGGCGTCCTCGTCGAACACGCTGCGCCCCGCGACGAGGCGTCCGGCCCGCCAGTCGCCCACCTCGCGGTCGTCGTCCTCGTCGGGCTCGTCCTCCTCGTCGGTGACGTCCGGCTCCTCCTGCGCCAGGCGCATGTCGATCGTCTCACCGCGGCGCATCTCCTCAGCTGTGCTGCCGAAGCGCTGGGCGGGCGACCACCGGTCCGGCGGGATGTACCCCTCGTCCAGCGTGTCCGCACCCCGGTCGATGAGCGCGTCCGCATCGGGAATCTGCGGCCACCGGTGGTCCGGGTCGACGCCGTCGGCCACGGCGTCGTCTTCATCCTGCGTCATGGCACGATTCTGCCACGGAAGTGGGCACTGCGTCTCACGATGAGGACGCCGTCTCACCCCGGCCGGAACCGCGGGCGTACCCTTCCAGCCATGTTCTTCGGCCGCAGCCCACGTGTCGTCACCGTCGCGCGGCGAATGCCCTGAGGGCAGTGCGCGCCAACCGTCCCGCGACGCACACGTGCGTCCCGCACTGTCCTGGCCTTCCTTCTCATTCACCTCACGACCACGGAGAACAAATCATGACTCTGCATCCAGACACCATTGCCGTCCACGCCGGGGCCGAACATCCGGACCCCGCCACGAAGGCGCAGGCGACCCCGCTGCACCAGTCGGTCGCATTCGTCTTCGACGACGCCCAGTACGCCGCCGACCTGTTCGACCTGAAGACCGCCGGGCACATCTACGGCCGCATCAGCAACCCCACCCAGGACGTGTTCGAGACGCGCATCTCCGCGCTGGAGGGCGGCGTCGGGACGCTGGCGACGTCGTCCGGGATGTCCGCGATCCTGCTCGCGATCCTGAACCTGGCCCGCGCCGGGGACAACTTCGTCGCGCTGGAAACGCTCTACGGCGGCAGCGTCACGCTGTTCACCCACACGCTCGCCGAACTGGGCATCGAGGCGCGTTTCGTGCCGCCGGACCGTCCCGACAAGCTGGCCGCCCTCGTCGATGACCACACCCGGCTCCTGTTCGCCGAGACGATCGCGAACCCGGCGATCACCGTCCCCGACCTGGACGCCTGGGGTGAGGCGGCGCACGCGTGCGACATCCCGCTCGTCGTCGACAACACGATCGCCACCCCGATCCTGTGCCGTCCACTCGACCACGGCGCCGACCTCGTCGTCCACTCCACCACGAAGTACATCGGCGGCCACGGCACGTCCGTCGGCGGGGCGATCGTCGACGGCGGCCGCTTCGACTGGGCGGCCCACGCGGAGCGGTTCCCGACGATGATCGAACCCGACACGTCCTACCACGGGGTCGTGTGGACGGACGCGTTCGGGCCGGCCGCGTACATCACGCGCGCCCGCACGGTGCTCA
>WQUE01000306.1 GCA_009785885.1 Actinomycetes bacterium | reverse complement strand
CGAACCGGCGGTGTCCCCGGAGTAGCCCGGCGGGGGAAGCGCACCCCCGGCGGGCGTTGCGATAGATTCGTGGAGGACAACCCCACCCCCGGCCCCGACCGGGAGGAAACGAACGGAAAGGAGCGCACGCATGGCGGTGTACGAGGACTTGAAAGACAAGGTCGTCTTGATCACGGGAGGCGCCGGCGGCATCGGCGCGGCGGCCGCGGCCGCGTTCCTGGCGCAGGGCAGCAAGGTGGCGCTGGTGGACATCGCGGCGGACGCGTTGGCGGGCGTCGCGGCAACGCTCGATGCCCCGGAGGGCCAATTGCTGACGATCACCGCGGACGTCTCCCAGGAGGACGATGTCGCGGCGTACGTCGCGGCGACGCTGCAGGCGTTCGGCACGATCGACGTGTTCTTCAACAACGCCGGCATCGAGGGGAAGGTCGCCCCGATCGTCGAACAGGATATGGCCGACGTCGACCGGGTGTTCTCGATCAACATCCGGGGCACGTACATGGGCCTGAAGCACGTGCTGCCGGTGATGTATGCGAAGGGAACCGGATCGGTGATCAACACGTCCAGCGTCGGCGGCCTCGTCGCCGGCCCGGGTCTGGGCGTGACCCCGTACGTGACGAGCAAGTTCGCGATCACGGGGCTGACGCGGCTGGCGTCGAACGAGTCGGCGCCGTACGGCGTGCGCGTGAACTCCGTGCACCCGTCGCCGGTGAACACGCAGATGATGCGCCGCCTGGAGGAGGGGTTTGCGCCCGGCCACGGCGAGGAGGCGCAGGCCGGCATCGCGGCGGGCATCCCGCTCGGCCGCTACGCCGAGGCGTCCGATATCGCCGACGCGGTGGTGTTCCTAGCCTCCGACGCGTCCCGGTTCATCACGGGCGACCAGTTGCGCGTCGACGGTGGGGAGCTGAGCTAGGGCCGGCCATGATGTGTCTGCGGCGGGTTGTTGCTGTCGGGCTTCTTGCGGCGCTGACGGTGGTGGCCGTGTCGTGCAACGCTGCCGGTCCTGGCCCGCCTGGATCGACGCCGTCCGACTCGCCAGAGTCTGTGGTGGCGGTGCCCCCAGAATTGCGGGGCACCTGGGTGTTGGTCGAATGGGCAGACACGGCGACTCTCCCGCGTGATGCGATCACCCTGTCCATCGCGGACGGTCGGATCGTCGGCAACTCGGCGTGCAACGCCTACTTTGGCACGATCAGCGCCGACGACCAGCATCGGATGCGCGTCAGCCTTCCGGGCACAACATTCGTGCTGTGCGCGGAGAGCGCCGCGACGGCCGAACGAACCTACCGCGGGCAACTCCTGAGGGTTGACTCGTGGGCGCGTGACGGCGATTCGCTGGCCCTGGCCGCTGACGGGGTCGACACCCTCAGGTTCAGCCCGGCCCCGTGACCTTGTCCGGTACGATCGGAGGCCACCAACGCAGAGCACGGAGGCCCCATGGCAGTCACGCGCCCGCGCGGCCCGCGCAGCGGGGACGACCTGCCCGACGGCGTGCGTCTCGTGCCGGTCGTGCCCGGGATCCTGGACGACGATCCGTCCGACCCCGGGCGCAACGCCCAGCGCGCGCTGGGCGACTGCTGGCTGATCGCGACGATCGACGCGCTGATGGAGACCGCGGACGGCCGCACCCGGCTGCGTGCGGGCATCCGGTGGGACGCCGCGGCGCGCGGCTACCGCGTCCGGCTGCACGACCGGATGGGACGTCCCCGCATCGTGCTCGTCACGCGCGTCCTGCAGGGCGGCGCCGGCCTGGACGACGGCGGCCAGGGCATCGTGTCGCTGTACGAGGCGGCGGCGTACGCGCTGTACGGCTGGAACGGCGCCCGCAGCCACCTGCCGTCGTTCGGCGTGCGCGCGCTCACCAACACGCGGACGTTCACACGCGTCCGCCTTGCGGGACGGATCTCGCACGCTGCCGTGAAATCCGGCGGGTCGGCGGGCGGCGGGGTGTGCCTGGCCGGGACCCGTCCCCTGTGGCCGTGGGAGGCCAAGCGGATCGTGCCGGCCCGGCGCATGCCGTCCGGAGGGACGTTCGAGGTGAGCGTCGAGCCGGACCACGTGTACGAGATCGTCGACATCCGTGGGGGTCTGATCGGGCTGCGCAACCCGTGGGGCCCGGGGAATACGGCCGACGGCGGCGGGGTGTTCTACGTCACCCGTGGGGTGTTCGACGCGGCGTTTTTCGGCGTGACCGGCACGAAGGTCACGGGCTTGGGGTGAGGCGGGGAGTCCTCCCCATCGACAAGGGCGTACGCCTCTGACATTGTGGTCACAGGGGACGCCGGCCGAAGGAGGGACGATGGCATTCGTGGGCATGTCGCCGGACCAGATCGACACGGCGGCGCGGAAGGTGGCGGGCCAGGCTGATGAGCTGCAGTCGGTGCTCGGTGCCGTGTCCGGCCTGGTGAACCAGGCGAGCGGGTACTGGCACGGCCCGGATCTGGACGCGTTCCGGCGGACGTGGACCGCTGACAAGCCGCGGGTGGTGGCGGCCATCGGGACGCTGCGGGCCATGTCGGCCGCGCTGAACCGTCAGGCGGCCGAGCAGCGGACCGCCAGCGCGGCCCGCGGCGGCGTGGGCGGTGCCGGCGGTGCCGGCGGCGGTGCCGGTGGTGGCGCATGGCCGTGGAGCGCCCCGCCGATGTCCAGCCCGCCGTCCACGCCGGTGACCCAGGCGATGGCCGACGGCGACCCGCTGGTGCCCGGGGAGAACGCCCAGCACGGCATCGGCGACTGTTGGCTGATCTCCGCGTTCAACGCGCAGATGGAGACGGAGGCGGGGCGGGCCGCCCTGCGCGACGGCGTGCGCTGGAATTCGGACACGCAGACGTACTGGGTGCGGCTGTACGAGGGCGGCCAGGAGGTGTGGGTGAACGTCGCGAACGTGTTCCCCGACGGCATGGTCACCACCGCAAACGGGGCCCCGGGCCTCATGGCGCTGTACGAGGCCGCGGTGTACGAGCGGTACGGCTGGGACTATCTGTACGGCAACTCGTCCGCCGCGGGCATCATGGGCATCACGGGCGAGTCTTCTCAGGTTTACGTGCGGGTCGACCTCGGGCTGTTCAATGCGAAGATCTCCGACGACGCCATCCAGTCCGGCGGCTCGGCCGACGGCGGGGCGTCCCTCGCCAACACTCCCGGGAGTTACCACGGGCAGGACACCATCACCGTCCCGGCCACGCCCGATCCGGGGTCGAGCGGCCCGATGCCGGACGTGA
>WQUE01000305.1 GCA_009785885.1 Actinomycetes bacterium | reverse complement strand
GTCATCACCCAGGCGCCGTTCGCCGCCCCGTACTCGACCGCCCGCGACAGGTCGTCGAACGCCATGAGGCCGTAGATGATCCCGGAGGCGAACGAGTCGCCGCCGCCGATCCGGTCGAACACCTCCAGCCCCTCCCGCCACGTCGAGCGAACGAACCCGTCCCGGGCGCACCACGCAAGCCCGCCCCAGTCGTTGCGGCTCGCCGAGCGGACCTGGCGCAGGCTCACCGCGACGACGCGCAGGTTCGCGAAATCGCTGGTCAGACGCGTGACCATGGCCTCGTACGCGCCCGCGTCCAGGTGGGTGTACGACGCGTCGGCGTTCGTCTCATACCCGAGGCACGCCGAGTAGTCCTCCTCGTTGCCGAAGACCACGTCGGCCAGCCCGGCGAGGCGCCGGTTGACCTCGCGGCACTCGTCCAGGCCGCCGCGGGCCTTCCACAGGGACGGACGGTAGTTCAGGTCGTACGACACGCACGCCCCCGACGCCTTCGCCGCGCGCATGAACGCCTCGGCGGTCTGTGCCGCCTGCTCCGACAGACCGGCCATGATGCCGCCCGTGTGGAACCACCGGGTGCCCCGTCGGACGAACAGCGTGTCCAGGTCGACGTCGTCCGGACGCAGCTGGCTGATCGCCGTGTTCGCCCGGTCCGCACACCCGACCCCGCCCCGCACACCGAACCCGCGTTCGGTGAAGTTCAGCCCGTTGCGCGCACGCGCCCCGATGCCGTCGAACGGGACCCAGCGGACGAACGAGAGGTCCAGTTGGCTTGCCGCGATGATGTTCTCCAGCAGCCGTCCCACCTCGTTGTCCGCGAACGCGGTGACGATCGCGGCGCGCAGGCCGAACGTGCCCCGCATCGCCTTGGCGACGTTGTACTCGGCGCCGGAATCCCACACGTCGAAGCTGCGGGCCGTGCGGATGCGGTGCTCCCGCGGGTCGAGCCGCAACATCACCTCCCCCAGACAGACAAGGTCGTAGGCGCAGGCCTCGGCGGGCCTCAGGGTGATGATCGGTGACATCGGCGTCCTCGCAAGCCTTCGGGGAAACACTGATCAACCATGGCCCGGCTGCGGCGCACCGGATCGGGCGGTCCGCGTTGTCCATATGTTGTGGTCGTAGGTCCACTACGACCACAACACCTGTCCTAGCGGCCCATCCCGCCCGGCACGTCCTCGCTCGGCCCAGCGTTGATCAGCGCTTCCTTGGCGGGGTGGTGGGTGTCCCGCCGGTGCGTCCCATCCTATCGACCGTGGTGACGGGTGTCCCGTCGCGCGTCCGGCCCGGCACGTGAACGGGGGCCCGCCCGGTTCCCCGGACAGGCCCCCGTGTGGGTTCAAAGCCGCGCACCAGGATCAGCGCGCGACGGTCGCGGTCACTTCTTCTTCATGCTGCCCGTCTCGACGAAGCGCTGGTGGAAGCTGAGCGCCTCGGACAGGATGTGCGGCGTGTGCAGGCCCTTGGCCTCCTTCTCGGCCCGCTCGACGTAGTCGAGCAGGATCGGGCGGTAGTCCGGGTGGGCGCAGTTGTTGATGATCAGACGCGAGCGCTGGCGCGGCGCCAGGCCGCGCAGGTCGGCGAGGCCGCACTCGGTGATGATCACCGACACGTCGTGCTCGGTGTGGTCGTGGTGCGACACCATCGGGACGATCGCGGAGATGTCGCCGCGCTTCGCGTGCGACGGCGACACGAAGCACGAGATCGACGCGTTGCGGGTGAAGTCGCCCGACCCGCCGATGCCGTTCTGCATTGCCGTGCCCGCGATGTGCGTCGAGTTCACGTTGCCGTAGATGTCGGCCTCGATCATGCCGTTGCAGCTGATCACACCCATGCGCCGGATGACCTCGGGGTTGTTCGAGATGTCCTGCGGACGCAGGATCATCCGGCCGCGGTACTTGGCGGCGCTCTCGTTGATCATGTGGGCTGCCTCGGGGCTGAGCGAGAACGATGTCGCCGAGGCGACGTCGACCTTGCCCGCATCGAGCAGGGAGATCATGCCGTCCTGGATGACCTCCGTGTAGCACGTCAGGTGCTCGAAGTCGCTCTCCAGCAGGCCCTCCAGCACGGCGTTCGCGATGTTGCCGACGCCCGACTGCATCGGGAACAGGTTCTTCGGCATGCGTCCGGCCTTGATCTCACCCTTCAGGAAGTCGATCAGGTGGCCGGCGATGGCCATCGAGTCCTCGTCGAGCGGCTTGAACGGGCTGTTGCGGTCGGCCGAATCGGTCTCGATCACGCCGACGACCTTGTCGAAGTCCACCTTCATCGTCTTCTGGCCGATGATGTCGCCGGCGTTCATGATCGGCACGGGGCCGCGCTTGCCCGGGGGCTCCTCGATGCCGTAGTAGATGTCGTGCAGGCCGTACAGGTCCTCGGTCTGCCACGAGTTCACCTCCAGCACGATCTTGTCGGCCAGGTCGAGGTAGGTGCGGTTCATGCCCACCGACGAGGACGGCACAAGCTCACCCTCCGCGGTGATCGCGGCGACCTCGACGACCGCCCAGTCCAGCTTGCCGAAGAAGCCGTACGCCAGCTGGTTGTGCAGGTGCGACAGGTGGATGTCCTGGTAGAACGACGTCCCGTCGTTGATCTTGTTCCGCATCACGGGATCGCCCTGGTACGGGGTGCGGTACTTGACGCCGTCCACACCGGCCAGTTCGGCGTCCAACTCGGGTGCCGTCGAGGCGCCGGTGAACAACGACACCATGAACTCCTCGCCGCGCTCGTGCGCGGCCTTGATCTCGGCTGCCAAGGCCACTGGGAAGGCCTTGGGGTACCCGGCGCCGGTGAACCCCGAGACGCCGATCTTGTCGCCGTTCTTGACCATCTTGGCGACCGTCTCGGCGTCGGTCACTTTCGATGCGAACTTCTCGCTGTGAATACGTCCGGCCATATCGTCTCTCCTTTGACGTGGGTTCGGGGGCCAAGGGCGCCACCCTGCGGGCAACGGGCAAAAACGGATCGGTGGCGCGCTTGCCTGTGTGTTTCAGCCTACTCGTCCGCGCCTGATTCCGAGGGCGAGGATTGGTGTTTGTTGCAGGGAGGAGGCCTGTGATGGCCTCCGGGTGCCCTCCGCACGCGTTCACACGCCCGGCCGAGCAGCATGTTCCCAAGTCATGTCCATATTGAGCCTTCCGCGTAACTGCGGGTCATTGCGGGCAGTAGGGTGGTGCCATGCCACGCTTCGAACCCTTCGCCGCCTGGCGCTACGCGCCCGCGTCCGACCTGGATGCCCTTCTCGCCCCGCCGTACGACGTGCTGTCGGACGACGACGTCGCCGCCCTGCGCGCGCGCGACCCCCACAACATCGTCCACGTGGACGTGCCGGGGGGTGATTCCCCTCGTCGTTACCTCGATGCCGCAGAGACGTTGCGGTCGTGGATGGCCGACGGCGTGCTCGTCCTCGACGATGCTCCGGCGTTCACGATCTACCGCATGCGCTTCACCGACGCCGCCGGCGTGCCCCGCGACATCGCGGGTGTGCTCGGCGCCCTGGAGGTGGTCGACGAGGGTGCCGGCGGCGTGTTGCCGCACGAGCGCACCACACCCAAGGCGTCGACCGACCGCCTCGATCTGACGCGGGCGACCGGTGCGAACCTGTCGCCGGTGTGGGGGCTGTCGCTGGCGACCGGCCTGACGGATGTGCTGCGCGCGCCGGGGGAGTTCCTGGGGGCCGTCGTCGTGGACGGCGTGGAGCACCGTGTCGAGCGGGTGACCGATCCGGCGCGGCTCGCCGCGATCACGGCGGTCATCGGCGCCGACGACGTCCTCGTCGCCGACGGCCACCACCGCTACGGGGTCGCCCGGCAGTACCGGGACGAGACGCGCGCCGCCACGGGACGCGACGACACCCCGGCCGAGCTGACGCTGACGTTCGTGAACGAGCTGGTCGCCGACCAGCTGTCCATCGAGGCGATCCACCGGTTGTACGACGGCATCGCCTGGGACGACCTGGTGTCCGCCCTGGCGCGGCGCTTCGACATCGTGCCGCTGGACGGTCCGGTGTCGGCCGCCACCCTGCGTGAGATGGTCGAGTGGGGCCGCCTGGTCCTGTTGCGTCCGGACGGCGCGGCCAGCTGGCTCGTCCCCACGCCCGGCGCGTTCGACGGGCTGCGGGCGTTGGACGGCGCGTGGCTGGAGGCGGCGCTGGCCGGCACGCCCGCGCAGGTCAGTTACCAGCACGGGTTGGACGAGATGCTGGGGGTTGTCGCCGGGCACGCCGCCGGGGTGCTGATCCGTCCGACGTCCATCGCCGAGATCCTCCGCACCGGGCGCGAGGGCCTGCTCATGCCACCCAAGTCGACGTTCTTCACCCCGAAGCTGCGCACGGGGCTGGTGCTGCGCCAGATGTGAGGCCTGGCCGCGGGGCGGGCCAACGTATGATGAACGTGTGAAGCGAATCACAATCTCGGTTCCCGATGAGGTAGCGGCCAAGGCGCAGCATGCCGTGGACGCGGGTGACGCCCCCAACGTGTCCGCCTATTTCTCGCATCTTTCCTTGCGGGAACCTGATTGGGCGACGGCCCGCGCGGTTGCGGCCGACCTGGCCGCGGCCATCGGCGGGGTGAGCGAGGACGATCTCGCCTGGGCGGAGGACACCCTAGGCCTGCGGGTGCCGGCATGACGGGCGCGTGGCGACGCGCCGTGGTCTTCGACGCGGGCGCCCTGATCGCGCTCGAGCGGGGCGACCCACGGATGACCGCCCTGGTGCTCCTGATCACCCGGGAGGAGATCCCGGCGTTCGTCGCCGCCGGCGCGCTGGCGCAGGCGTGGCGCGGCTCGTCCCGTCAGCACGGTCTCGCCCGCCTGCTTGCGACCCGTGCCGTCCAGGTCGACCCGCTGGACGAGGCCACCGCCAAGGCCGTCGGGGTGCTGCTCGGGTCGTCCCGCACGTCCGATGTCGTGGATGGCCACGTGGCCCTGCTGGGACGGCGTGTCCGCGGCATGGTCTATACCTCGGATCCGGACGACCTCGCCCGGATCGATCCGGCGCTCGACCTCGTGCCCGTGTAGGGCGGGCCTATCGCCGGGTCGCCTGGACGAGGGTGTACCGCGGGTTGCGGGCGACGATCCTGGTCGGCCCGACGAGCGCGGACAGGCGCGCCTTCCACGGCAGGTGCGAGTTGTAGACGGCCCACAGGTGCCCGCCTGGGCGCAGGACGCGCGGCGCGTCGGCGAACATCGCGAGCGTGGCCGTGGAGTCCTTGGCGACGCCGAGGTGGAACGGCGGGTTGGTGACGATCGCATCGAGGCTCGCGTCGGGCAGCCCGCGCAGCCCGTCCGCCCACAGGGTGCGGATCGGGACGTCCGCGGCGGCGGCGGTCCGTGCCGTGGCCGCGACGCTGGTGGTGAGAACGTCCACAGCCAGGACGCGGGCCGGATCCTGCCCGTCGCGGCGGGCCAGCAGTGTGGCCAGGATGCCGGAGCCGGAGCCGAAGTCGAGGACGTCGCCGCGGGGGACCGCACCCAGGTGGTCGGCGAGCAGGCGGGTGCCCGGGTCGCAGCGGGTGCCCGCGAACGTCGGGCCGTACGCCCAGACGTCGAGGCCGAGGTCGTCGTCACGGCGGACACGCGGCCAGGCCGGCCCGCCGGTTCGCTTCGGCACGTTGGCCAGCAGCGCGCGGTACTTCCCCGTCCCCCAGCTGCCGCGCACCAGGTCGAAATGCCTGGCCAGCACGTCGTTCATCGACAGGGTCAGGTCGGTGTGGCGGGCGAGCACCACGAGGCGCGCGCTCGGATCGGCACGTTCGGCGACGAGCGCGGCCACCTCGTCGAGCGCGCCAAGGGAATGGGGCAGTTCGCACCACACCGCCGTGGCGCCCGCGATCGCCTCGTCCCGTCCGTCCAGGCCCGTCCGTCGCGCCGTGCGGGACACGTGCGTCGCGGCGCGGATGTCGTCGCACCAGGCCAGCACCTCACCGGCCATCCGGGTGCCCAGCTCGACCAGGTCGGGGGCGTCGAGCACCGCGAGCTTCACCGCCGGGATGGGCGTGTTCGCGCGGACCACCGCCTGTCGCGCCTCGTGCGCCGTCATGGCATCACTGTAGGCGCCCTCACGCGTCGCCCAGCGCAGCCCACACCGCCCGCAGGTAGGCGAGGCCGGGCTGGCCGGGGGCGGACGCCGCCGCGACGACGGCGAACGTGGCGCAGGACCCGAAACGGTGCCCGATCAGCCGGGTCACCAGGCCGGCCTCGCCCATCGCCATGGTGATCGCGGGATGGGCCGCACGGGAGGTGAACTCGGCCGTCGCGCCGAGCAGGGCGGCCGAGTCGGCCGGCGTGGCCGCCAGGACGGCGAGCTTCACGACATCCGCCCCCGACCCGTCGAGGACGTCCAGCAGCGCGCGCAGGTCGGCGGGTGCCGGTGTGGCCGTCGGCTCGTGGTGGGAGCCGATGACGACCACACCACGCGCGTGCGCGGCCGCGATGAGGTCGCCCGAGGCGGACCGGGCCGTCTCGACATCGAGAGCATCGAGGTCCTGACAAGCCATGAGCGTGGTGACGAGCGTCGCGTACGCGTCATCGTCGCCGTCGAAGGCGCCACCCTCGGCCCGCGTGCGGACGGTGCCGATGAGGGGCCGTCCCACGATGCCGCGCAGCTCGGCGGCCAGGTCGGGAACGGCGGTGGTTCCGGTGTACGCGTCCGCGCGCCACTCCACGAGGTCGGCGTCACTTGCGGCCACGGCCTGCGCCTGGGCCAGCAGGTCGTCCGCGCTCGCCGCCAGCAGGGGGACGATCGCCGCCGGCCGGTCCGCGCCCAAGCGGACGTCGCCGATCGTTGGACGCGTCGGGCTCATGGCCTCAGCCTAGACGTTGGCCCACGGGGCGAACGGCGCGAGGTGCTTGATGAAGTGCCGGCAGATGATGTCGTTCAGTTCGTCCTCGTGGGCGGCCCAGCACGCGTACAAGCGGTCGTGGTAGGTCGACAGGGCGGGGCCGTAGCCGACGTGCAGCACCTGCCGGGAGTCCGTGCGGGTGAGCAGGTCGTCCAGGTCCGCGTCGGACGGCGCGGCGGGAATTCGTGCCAGGTCGCAGCTGAGGTGGTAGCTGTGGCGGTTCGTCTCGAACTCGCGGACCGACAGGTCGAGCACGTCGCGGAACAGCGCCGGGTCGTGGCGGGCGATCACGCGCAGCGCCTCCGCCCAACTCGTCCCGGCGGTCTTCAGGTGGACCATCCCCCGGGTCGCCTCGGCGATCAACGGATACGTCGAGTACTTGTCCGAGCCGGAGTGGAGCGACAGTTTGTACGGTCCGAGCGCCCGGGCGATTGCGGCGTGGATCCGGAAATCGCGCGCGAGGGCGTCGAGGTCGCCGATGTATTCCACACCCTTCTCGAACCCGCCGACGAAGCGGGGTGCGAACGACACGGGGTTGGCGCCGAGCCGCTTCAATTCGCTCATGATCACGACGTGCTCGGCCGGTTTCGTCGGATAGTCGGTCTCGTCGATCGCCATCTCGAATTCGTAGTCGATTCCGGACGCCTCCAGATGGCGGTACATCGTCATCGTGTCGACCAGGGCGTCGCCGTACTTCGCCAGGGCGCGGATCAGGGACGCGTCGTCGAGGGTGATCGACTCGTCCTCCAGGTCGATGGTGTGCCCGGAGTAGGCGGCCATGAAGTCGGCGAAGCTGGATTCGAGGGCGGCCCAGTCCAGGGCCCGCGCCATCTCCTCGCACCGCGCGGGCGTGGCGTGCTCCGCCTCGGGGTTGACGTGGTCGTTCGGGTCGAGGGTGAAGAAGACGTACCCGGCTTCCACGCCCCGGTCGATATCCGCCGTAGTGTGCAGGTGATCGGCGTCCGCCCCGACCGGGCCCGTCCAGCCCGCCTGGAAGGTGCCCCACGTCGCGTCGTCGAGCACCTGGCGCGGCGTGCGGTTCGTGCGTCCCATCTCCCGGATGGACTGCTGGGCGAACGTCGGACGGATGGTCGCCCCGACCGCCCGCAGCGCGGCGACGTGGCCCGGCGTGCACAGCCCCAGCCGGTCGCCGAAACCGACCGATGTCGCCAGGCCGAACGTGGCCGGCCGCAGGTGCGGCAATGCCGCCCGCAGGGCGGCCGCGTTCTCCGGCGTCAGCGGGCATGAGAAAACCTCACCTTGGGTCTCGCCGGTGAATGCCGCCGTGACCGACGATCCGGCCGGGGATATCGCCAGACGCTTCCCGCCGGGCCCCTTTTCACACCAGTACGAGATGCCGTCGCGTTCGACGACGGAGGCGGGAATCGCGGCGGCGGGCAGAGATGGCATGGTGTGCTCCTTTTCACGGATTTCTCCTCCATCGTACGGGGTGTTTCCCGGGCATGGGCGGATAACGCTGCGGTGTCGCCGTGGACGGGTTCACCGTGTTTCGGCGTTGCGTCCGCACCGGGTCCCGGGCAGCCGCGATGATAGAGGCATGACGCCGCCGTTGACCCTCCATCCCGACCGCCTGCTCCCGCCCGATCCGGCGTTGCGCGCGATCGCCCGCCGCCTGTACGACTCCGTGAAGGACGAGCCGATCCTGTCCCCGCACGGGCACGTGCCCGTCTCCTGGATCGCCGACGACATCCCGTTCAGTGATCCGGTGTCGCTGCTGATCAGCCCCGACCACTACATCACGCGCCTGCTGCACGCGAACGGGGCGTCGCTGTCGGCGCTCGGCGTGCCGCCGGGGACACCGCTGCCGGAGCCAAAGGCGCGGGCGGCCTGGCGGATCTTCTGCGCCGGCTGGCCGCTGTTCGCCGGGACGGCGATGAAGTACTGGATGGAGGCCGTGCTGGTGGACGTGTTCGGCGTGGACGTCCGCCCGTCGGCGGACACCGCGGACACGATCTACGACACGATCGCGGAGACGCTCGCCGATCCGGCGTTCCGGCCGCGTGCGCTGATGGACCGCTTCGGCATCGAGTTCCTGGCGACGACCGACGACCCGTGCGACGACCTGGCCGACCACGTCCGG
>WQUE01000304.1 GCA_009785885.1 Actinomycetes bacterium | reverse complement strand
AGGGTGACCGTGACCGGCGGCGTCAAGGGCAAACCGGTGTACACCTGCGGACCTATCGCCCCGACCGTCGCCCCGGACAGATCCGTCGGCGCAGTGATGCCGCCGGTGACCGTCGTCGTCGCCGACGCCGTGATCGGCTCGTTCATGCCGATCAGCGGATACGGTTCGATCCGGGCATCCGTCGTGAGCGTGGCGCCGTCCGGCGCGGTCGCGTCGATCGTGTACGTCAGGGTCAGCGTGGGGGCGGTCATCGCGCCGCCCGGCATCAGCGCCACCGGGTCGGTCACCCACACGCCGGTCGCCGGATCGAAGTCGCCGTCCGCGGCCACCGACGCGAGCGTCGCATGCTCGGGTGGGGTGACGGTCGCCTCGAAGTTCCACAGCGAGTACGTATTCGTGCTCGTCACCGTGAACGTGTGCGTGAACGCGGCGCCGGGCGCGGCGGTGTCCTTGTCGGCGGCGGCCGTCATCACGATGCTCACCGGTTCGACGACCGTCAGCGCGCTCGTGCCGCTCAGGTCGTACGCGACGGCGGTGCCGTTGATCCGTGTCACCTGGACGGTCAGCGGCACGTCGCCGACTGTGAGCCCGGCGTCAGGCGCGACGGTCACGACCAGCTCGGCCGTGGTCGCCGCGTCGAGCAGCGTGTCGAGGGACCACACGCCGGTCGCCGGGTCGTACGTCCCGGTGTTCGGCTCGGCGCTCACGAACGTGAAGCCGGCCGGGATGCGGTGGATCGCCTGCGCGCTCACCACCGGGCCCGTGCCCGCGTTGTACAGGTCGACGGTGTAGGACACCGTGGGCGACCCGAGAGGGAGCACGCCGCCGTCGATGAACGGCCGCAGCCAGCCCTCGCCGGGCGCGGTCACCAGGAAGTCGACCGGGTCGGCGCGGTCGTCCATCACCGTGCCGGCGGCGGGCAGGGCGCCGCCGACGCTGAGCAGTTGCGCCGTGAAACGGTAGTCGTCGCCCGTCTTCGCGGTCGCCGGGACGGTGAAGCCGATCGTGATGTCCTGGTAGCCGTAGTACAGGCCGTTGTTCCCGGAGCCGAAGTCGATCATGGTGGCCGGGTCGATGTGGCTGATCTCCCACTCCCCGGTGGTCAGGTTGTACGAGCCGGCCTCGCCCTCGCTGCCCACGACCGTCACGTCGGCGGGAGTCAGCCCCGCCGGCAGCGGCACGGACACGACAAGGTCGTCGACGCCCGCCAACCCCCAGTTGGCGACGGCGAACGTCACGTGGACCGGTTGGCCCGGCTGCACGTTGTCGGTGGAGCCGTCCAACATCCGCATCACCTGCAGGCGCGGGCCGTCGACGCCGACGAGCACGTCGTACGTCGCCGTCGTGCCGTCCTCGGCGGTCACCGTGTAGGGCACGACGCCGGCGGTGGCGATGCCGGAGAAGTCCCGGGTCTCCCCGGACGCGGGGCTGAGGTTCGCGCCGTCGATTGCGACGACGGGCGCCAGTGCCGCGAGATCGGTGCCGGACGGCACCTTCACGATGATCGTGTGGTTCGCCTCGTCGATCGTGCCCGCGACACCGTTCACGGTGAACGCGGTGATCTGTGCGGTGCTCGACAGCGCCGCCGCGGCGACGGTCAGCGGGGTGCTGGCGGTGGCGCCGGAGTCGGCCCCGACCAGCTCGACCGTGTGGTCGCCGGGAGCGGTGTCGGACGGAACGGTCCAGGTGAAGGCGACGTCGCCGTTCTCGTCGGCCGTCTGCGTGCCGATGGCGTACGGGTCGGAGTGCATCGTCGCCGTGACGCTCTCACCGGGAAGGAACCCGCTGCCGGTGACGCTGGCCACCCCACCCGCGGTGACGGACGCCGACGCCATGGTGGCCGTGCCGCCCGTGCCGAGCTGGTAGATCGTCAGCGCTGGACTGCCCGACCCGAAGTGCAGCGTGAGCGAGCGGTTCGGGCCGGTGTTGGTGGTCGAGTAGAGGGCCGGTGACCAGGATCCGGAGCACCCGGTCTGCGCGTCGGCCATGGGGCCCCACATGTCCGCCGGTACGTAGATCCACTTGTACCCGTTGCTGTCGCCAAACTCGGTCGGCACAGGCGTGACCCAGGGATCCAGGCCGGGGCGCGGCACGACGATGAGCGGGCGGGCCGTCCTTTCCACGGCCTGGCCGGCGCTGGGGATCGTGATGCTGGTGACCGGTTGCAGGCCCTGCGCCTTACTCCACACGTTCGCGTAGACCGCGGGGGCGCACCCGTATGACCAGGTCGCCGCGATCTGCAAGGGAGCGGCCGCCCAGAGGTCGGAGGAGGCCCCATGGGCCCAGACCAGGTACGACCCGGACGGGGTGTCCGCCGGCACCGTGAACACGTAGCCGACCCTGCCCTGGTTGTCGGCCGGGGCGGAGCCGAGGCCACGGCTCCCGGTCCCTTGGTCGGTGGTGAGCATGAACGACACCGTCTCATTGGGCGCGTAGTTGGTCGCCCAGGCGGAGATGTCGCCGCGGAGGAACGCGTCCAGGCGGGTCAACTGGACGGTCGGCGCCGCCTGGACGGTGAGTGGGGCGCTGGCGGTGGTACCGGAATCGGCCCCGACGAGTTCGACCGTGTGAGCGCCGGCCGGTGTGCCCGCCGGGACGGTCCAGGTGAAGGTCACCTCGCCGTTGGAGTCGGCTGGCTGGGTACCAATCGTGTACGGGTCGGAGTACATCGTGGCGGTGACGTCCTCACCGGGCAGGAAACCCGTGCCGGTGACGCTGGCCTGGGCGCCCTGGGCGACCGTTCCGGCGCCGGCCGCGGCGGTCGCCGCCCCGGCCGCGGCCGCTTGGGCGATCGTGACGGTCTGGGTGAGCTGGCCCTCGGTGGAGCCTGACTGGGAGGTCGTCGTGTACGTCAGGGTGGCGCTGCGCGCCGGGCCGGTGTTCGGCGCGGCGGTGTAGTCATCTGTCGTCGTGCCCGCCGTGTCCGACGGGGCAACGGCGAGCCAATCCGGGTTGCCCGTGGCCATCCAGTACGTCCCCGCGACGTTCAGGGTGACCGGGCCGCCGTCGGCCGGCACGGACACCGAGGCGGGGGTCACCGCCAGTGCGGGCGTGGCATCTTGAACCACCTCGAACGCCTGTCCCGGCGTAAGGGATGACGACCGTACGCCGTCGCAGGAGAAGTCGAACATAGCGAGACGGATCTGGTTCGTCGGATTCGCCGCGAACGTGAACGTCACCTGGAATGGTGACCCGTGACCCGACGCCGGGCTCACGGTCAGCCAGTCGACGGTGTTGTAGCCCGGT
>WQUE01000303.1 GCA_009785885.1 Actinomycetes bacterium | reverse complement strand
CAAGGCCGCGCTCTCCCCGATCGCCGATCAGTACTTCGACGGTCTCATGAGCATGTCCTTCAACCCGTCCATGATGACCACCGCCATCGACTACATGATCCAGTACCTCGACGGCAACAACTGGACCTTCAAGCCGGGCGACGGCTCCTACGAGGCGACGTTCGTCGTCGACAAGAGCAACGCGGCCTCGGTCGTCGGCTTCAAGGGCCACAAGTGATCGCCGGCCTGTGGCCTGAGTCCGACTAGTCGACCAGGTTGCCCACCGCGGGTCGCGCCACCAGCGGCCCGCGGTGGGCACCATCAAGCGATCGGGGTGATCGTCGTGCCCATTCTGCAGATGAGTGGGATCTCCAAGTCGTTCGACGCCAATCTGGTGCTCGACGCCGTCGACTTCTTTGTCGAGGCCGGGGAGATCCACGCGCTGCTCGGCGAGAACGGCGCCGGAAAGTCGACGCTGCTCAACATCTTCGCGGGCGTGGTCGAGCGCGACGCCGGCACCATCGTCTTCGATGGCACGGACTATCCGCACCCCACGATCCAGCAGATGGAGCGCGCCGGCGTCGCGTTCGTCCACCAGGAGCTGAACGTGATCAACGACCTCACGGTCAGCGAAAACATCTTCTTCAACCATGAGCTGCGCAAGCCGTGGGGGTGGCTGCGGCGCGCCGAGATGATCCGCCAAACCCGCGAACTGTTCGAGCGCCTCGGCGTCGAAATCGACCCGACGACCAAGGTGTCGGAACTCAAGACGAGCCAGAAGCAGCTCCTCGAAATCTGCCGCGCCCTGCACGCCGACGCCCGTCTCATGATCCTCGACGAGCCGACCACCGCCCTCGGCAACGACGAGATCGACCACCTGTTCGGCATCGTCACGTCGCTGCGCGACCAGGGCACGTCCTTCATTTTCGTCTCGCACAAGATGCCCGAGATCTTCCGCCTGGCCGACCGCTACACGGTGTTGCGCAACGGGCGGCTCATCAGCACCGGTTCCGTCGCCGACGCGACGCCCTTCGCGATCACCTGCGACATGGTGGGCGAGGAGTACGCCGAGCGGCAGGTGTACGAGCCACGCGAACTCGGCGAGGTGGTGCTGGAACTCCAACACCTGACGTCCGACGCCTTCCGCGACGTGAACCTCGCCGTGCGCAAAGGCGAGATCGTGGCGTTGACCGGGTTGGCGGGCTCGGGCGCCAGCGAGCTGCTCCAGGCGATGTTCGGTGCCATCCCGATCCACCGCGGCGAGGTGCGGGTACACGGGAAGTCGGTGAACGGCGCGATCGGCACGCTGATGCGCGCCGGCGTCGGCATGCTGCCGACCAACCGCAAGGAGAACTCGGTGATCCCCGACACGACGCTGCTGGAAAACCTGTACCTGGCGGAGCACGCCCTGACCGCCAAGCATCCCTGGATCAGCGAGAAGCGTGAGCTCGCCCGCTACGAGCGCCTGCGCGAGGCGCTCGGCATCAGGGCGCCGGGGCCCGGGGCGTCCATCCTCAGCCTGTCCGGCGGCAACCAGCAGAAGGTGTTCGTGGCGCGGTGGTTGAACACCGACGCCGACATCCTGCTGCTCGACAATCCGACCCAGGGCGTCGATGTCGGGGCCAAGGAGGAGCTGTACTCGCTGATCATGACCCTGGCCGGCGAGGGCACGACGATCGTCCTCAACACCCTGGAGATACCGGAGATCCAGAAGGTGTCCGACCGCTGCGTCGTGCTGTACTCCGGCGAGGTGGTCGTGGTGCTCGACCACGACGAGATCAACGAGCGAGACGTCATGCTCTATTCGACGCATGCTATCCATGAGAGTGAGGGCAGTCCCGATGCCAGCGAAGAGTAGGAACGGGTTCTGGGGGGCCACCGCGACGCTGTGGGGCAACCACAGCTACATGTTCGTGTTCGTCGTGATCTTCGTGGCCTACATCCTCACCTTGCAGTGGACCGGCAAGACCTTCAACGTCGGCCACGTCTCGTCGATCATCGCCAGCCAGAACACGGTGATCGTCGGCACCATGGCGATCGGCATGGGCCTGGTGATCATCACAGGCCAAATCGACCTGTCGGTCGGCTCGGCGATGGTGTTGTGCTCGGGCGTGACCGCGGTCGTGTTCAACTTGACAGGGGGCAACATCCTGCTGACGGTCCTGGCGGCGCTCGCCGCGGGCGTGGTGTTGGGGTCCGTCAACGGGTTTCTGGCGGCCTACGCGAACATGCCGCCGTTCATCGTCACGCTGGGCACGATGCTGATGTACCGCTCGCTGGCGCTGTTCGGCGTGCGCGCGATCCCCTCGACGATCACCGGCTCGTCGTCCAGCCAGTTCTCCCCCCTGTCCACCCTGCCGGGCTACGACTTCCTGCGCATGAAGTTCGGCACCGGGTCGCTGCCGATCGTCCACGGGTTCGCGATTCCGTACGTCTCCTTGCTGTTCGGCGCGTGCGTCGCCGCCTTCGTCCTGATCGCCGCCAACACGAAGTACGGCAAGGCCGTCTACGCCGTCGGATCGAACGCGAAGGCGGCCCGGCTGGCCGGCGTGCACGTCGAGCGGATCAAGGCCTCGGTGTTCATGGTCACCGGCTTCCTCGTCGGCGTCGCCAGCCTCATCCAGGTGGCCAAGATCGGCGGCGTCACGCCCGCCTCGTCGGGCCGTTCGTTCGAGCTGTACGCGATCGCGGCCGTCGTGCTCGGCGGCATCGCGATGGCCGGCGGACGCGGACGCATCCTGGGCGTCCTGTTCGGCGCGCTGTCCTACTGCACCATCAACTTCATCATCGTCGGCATCCCCGCGCTCACCCCCGACATCCAGGACACCTTCCAGGGCCTCGTGCTGATCCTCGTCATCCTGGTGCAGACGGCCGGTCCGGGCCTGCGCGAGCGGCTCCGCCCCCGGCGACGGCTTGAGGCCGCCGTCCCAGCCCCCGCGACGCCGTCCGCACCACCGGCGACGCCGCCCTCCCCCACCCCGGAACCCGCGAAGGAGACCTGACCCATGGACATCGGCATCATCGGCTGCGGCAAGATCGCCCAAGTGCGCCACATCCCCGAGTACGCCGCGAACCCCCACGCGACGCTCGTCGGGTTCTACGACCTGTCCCCCGGGCGCGCGGCGCAGGTGGCGGCCCCGTTCGACGGGCGCGTCTACGATTCCTGGGCCGACCTGCTCGCCGATCCCGGAATCGACGCCGTGAGTGTGTGCACCGCGAACGTCAGCCACGCCGAGATTGTGATCGCGGCGCTGCGGGCCGGCAAGCA
>WQUE01000302.1 GCA_009785885.1 Actinomycetes bacterium | reverse complement strand
TCCCCTGTCCAGGAGGGCGCACCGGGTGAAGACCGTCGCCGGCTGGCAACTCGAACAACCCCACCCGGGTCACGTGATCTGGACCACCGGCGCCGGACAGATCGTCGAAGTCGACAACACCGGCACCCACCGACCACCGGGCCGAGACGCGTCGAACCCACCCGAACGCGCGACACGATCGCAACCCGACGCCGGAAACGACCCGACCGAACACCGACAGTCGAGCCGAGACGCGTCGGACCCACCCGAATCCCCGAGGCGATTGCCGCCGTGGACAGGGAGTGACGCGACCCAGCATCGCCCACACCCCCAGCGGGAGTAGCACGCGTTGCCCACAATCCCCGGCCGCATGGGGCGAGCCGCGCGCGCAGCACCGGGTGCTACCGTGTTGTGGCGTCAGCATGCGCGAGGGTCAGGGGGACCACATGTCGAAGCGGATCGCCGTCGTCGGGTACGGCAACATCGGCCGGTGCGCCATCGAGGCGATTGCGGCCAGCCCGGACCTGGAGTTGGCCGGCATCGTCCGGCGGAGGGTGGGCGCGGCCGTACCGCGCGAACTGGCGGACGTGCCCGTGACGACCGACATCGCCACCCTCGGGCCGGTGGACGCCGCGGTGCTGTGCGTGCCGAGCCGGTCCGTCCAGGAACACGCCATCACCTACCTCAAGCTCGGCATCAACACCGTCGATTGCTTCGACATGCACACATCCATCCTCGACCTGCGCCGCGCCCTGTTGCCGGTCGCCCAGGAGCATGGCGTCGTCGCGGTCGTCGCGGCCGGCTGGGACCCGGGCAGCGACTCGGTCGTCCGCGCCCTCCTGGAAGCCTGCGCGCCCCGGGGGCTGACGTACACCAACTTCGGTCCCGGCCTCAGCATGGGGCACACCGTCGCCGCGAAGGCGGTCGCCGGCGTCGCCGACGCGCTGTCGCTCACCGTCCCGCTCGGCACCGGGATCCACCGGCGGGTCGTCTACGTCGAACTGGAACCGGACGCCGAGGTCGAGGAGGTCAGCGGGGCGATCAAGGCCGACCCGTACTTCGCCCACGACGAGACGCGCGTCGTCCCGGTGCCCTCCATCGAGGCGATCCGCGACGCGGGACACGGCGTCAGCCTCACCCGCAAGGGCGTCTCGGGCACGACGGACAACCAGCTGTTCGAGTTCGGCATGACGATCAACAACCCCGCGCTCACGGCGCAGATCATGGTGTCCTGCGCCCGGGCCAGCCTCAAGCAGCGTCCCGGCGTCTACACCATGCCCGAGATCCCCGTCCTCGATCTGCTCCCCGGGGACACCGAGGAGCTGCTGGCCCGGCTCGTCTAGGCCGACCGTCCTGGCCGCCACGCCGCTCTGGCCCGGGACGCCACGGCCATCACAATCCGCGCCGCGCCACCGGGTAGAGCGCCCCATCGGTGAGACGCAACACCTGGTCCGAACGGCCGGCGACGGCCGGGTCGTGGGTCACGGTCAGGACGGCCGCCGTACCACTCGCCTCGAACAGCAGACCCACCATCTCGTCGCGCAAGCCCGCATCGAGGGACCCCGTCGGCTCGTCGGCCAGCAGCAGGATGGGCGACGTCACGATCGCCCGGGCGATCGCCACCCGCTGGCGCTCCCCGCCGGACAGTTCCGCGGGCTTGTGGCTCGCCCGGTCGGTCAGGCCCACGCGGGTAAGCGCGCCGGCGGCCATGTCCAGGGCCTCGGCCCTCGGGGTGCCTTGCAGGGTCAGCCGGTTCAGCGACCGGCGGGCATCGTCCAACGCGGCCAGGTCCTGCCCATCGAAGACGACGGAACCGGCACTCGCGACGAGACGTCCGGCCGCGAGGTCGAGGATGCTCGACTTGCCGCTGCCGGACGGCCCGACGAGCGCCAGACGGGCCCCGGGCGCCATCTCGAACGTGACATCCCGCAACACCGTGATGGGCTGCCGCCCCTTCCAGCGCTGCAGCGACACGTGTGCGAACGACAACACGGAAGACGCGTGGCCGAGGGTGCGGACCGGCGACTCGTCCGACGCGTCCCCGAGCGCCGCCACCAACAGGTCGCCTCCCATCACGCTCAAAGCTCCACGTCCATCGTGGCCCACCTCGTGCCGCGGAACACGAGCAGAGTGACCAGACCGACCACCAGGAGGCCGGCGACCCACAACGCCATGACGTGCAGCCACTGGGTCCACAGCCCGGTCACCGCGAACAGGAGCCAGTGTGCCAGGACGAACGACCCCAGGCACGCCAGACCGCCGAGGACGAAGAACCCGGCGCCCGACACGGCGCGGACACCTCGCCACGGCACGCCCAGGATGTGCAGGATCTGTGCCGAACTCAGCAGTTGCCCGCGGAATCGCGCTGCCACGCGCCACGCCATCAGCGCCCACAGGCCAAGACCCAGAATGAGCAGAGGCACCATCAGCCCGGAGTTCTGCTGCTGCCCCGCGATGCCGATCGTCTGCCGCACCATCTCGCCTCGCGTCATCCACCCGGCGGCGCCGATCGGTGTGAACGAGTACGACACGGCCCGCGACGTTGCCGACGAGACGGCCGGGCAAGCCGCGTCCGATACGACCGCCAGGCCCGTGGCCATGTCGTTCCGCGGGTCGCGGTAGGCCCGCACGATCGCCGACACGGGCACGCCGCACTCCGTCAGTCCGTCCTTGCCCGCCTGGTCGAGCCACACGGTCGTCCCCACCGCTACGCCGAGGCGGCGCGCGGTCGCCTCGTCGAGGACGACTCCCGGCTGGGCCGGATCGCCG
The DNA here is from genome assembly GCA_009785885.1 of Actinomycetes bacterium. Taxonomy (GTDB): domain Bacteria; phylum Actinomycetota; class Actinomycetes; order Propionibacteriales; family Propionibacteriaceae; genus WRGV01. Next base: position 504 of record WQUE01000302.1, on the reverse strand, counting down.
CGCAGGAGATCGTGTCCGAACAGGCTTGTCAGGCCGGCGCGGTCCGTCCCGTCCGGATACATCCATGCGGTGACGTTGATCGAGTGCTCGTAGTCGGAGTGCACAGCCCCTGGCCCGCCGGACGATCCGCCGCGGGCCACAGCCACGTTCGGGACGACATCGAAGCCGACCTCGTCCGGGGCGGCCTGCGACGTCGTCGACGCGTAGTGCAGGCCGAACTGGAACACGACCGAGTCCACGAAGGTGAGGCTCGCCAGGAAAACCACGAGACTGACGATGAGTCCGACTCCCGTCAGGACGATGAGATCGAACACGAGCCGTCCGGCGCGGAGGTGCGCGATCAGTGGCCGTGCGGCTGCCACCAGTCCTGTGGACCTAGGCATGTCGCTTCCGCATCGTCATCGCGGTGTAGGCGAGGGTCACCCCGAGCGCGAGCACGCAGACGCCGGCGACGGTCAGCCACCAACGCAACTCCAGCGTCGGCGGGAAAACCGGGACGATCAC
>WQUE01000301.1 GCA_009785885.1 Actinomycetes bacterium | reverse complement strand
AGGAGACCCGGGCCTGGACGATCCACCAGGGCTGGACGGCGCCGCTCGCCGCCGGGGTGATCCACACCGACTTCCAGAAGGGGTTCATCAAGGCCGAGGTCATCAGCTACGACGAACTCGTCGCCGCCGGGTCCCTCCACGCCGCCCGCACCGCCGGCAAGGCCCGCATCGAGGGCAAGGACTACGTCATGCGCGAAGGCGACGTCGTGGAGTTCCGTTTCTCGAAGTGAGCGGTCGGGCGGTGTCGTGTGGACTCGTCAAGTGGGCACAACACGTATCAGGGCCGGCGGAGGGGTGCTGTCGGTCGTCTTTGTTGCCTGGACCTTGTCCATCATCCTTCTCGTTCTGGTCGGAGTGATGGCCAACTTCCACTCGCCTGTGCTTCACCACGTGTAGACTTGTGTGCGGAGAGGCACACATGGCAACGAATCTCGCGATCGAACCCGAACTGCTGGAGCGGGCGCTGGCCGTGAGTGGCGAGCGGACGAAGAAGGCTGCCGTCACGGTCGCCCTGGAGGAGTTCATCGCGCGTCGCGAGCAGCGGAGACTACTGGCGTTCTTCGGTGAACTCGATTGGGACCCTGACTACGACTACAAAGCCGAGCGCTCCCGTGACGGGACGACACCATGACCCTGCTCGTGGACACGAGCGTGTGGTCGCTGGCGTTCCGCCGAGACGCGCCGCCGGCCATCCCCGAGGTGGAACTGCTGCACCGGGCGTTGGCGGGACAGGAGGACGTGGTGAGCGTGGGCGTGATCGTCCTGGAGGTGTTGCGCGGCTTCCTGCCACGGGCCGCAGGCGTAGCCTTGGCCGAGCAGTTTGCCTCGCTCCGCCTTCTCGAGCCGGCACGCGACGACTACATCGCGGCCGCAGGGCTTAGCAACACGTGCCGCCGGGCGGGGGTGCAGTTGGCCACCATCGACGCTCTCATCGCCCAGATGGCCATCGCGCACGACGTCACCCTGCTGACCGCCGACCAGGACTTCGTGCATGCCGCCGCTCACATCCCCTTGCGCGTGTGGAAGCCTGCGTGAGTCCACCGGGCCATCGCCGCCGGGCGACGGTGCCGTAGGGTGGGGACGTGCCGCACATCCACACCGGGCCGGGACAGTTCGACTGGACCGTCAGCATGTTCGTCGTCCGGACGGACGGCCCTGAGCCGCGGGTCCTGCTGCACCGGCACAAGACGCTCGGCCTGCTGATGCAGGTGGGCGGGCACGTGGAACTCGACGAGACGCCGTGGAGCGCCGTGGCGCACGAACTGGCCGAGGAGGCGGGCTACGACCTGGACCAGGTGGACGTCCTCGTCCCGCCGCTCCGGCCGGACGCCGTGCCGGGCAACGTCGTGCATCCGCCGCCCCTGTGCGTGCGCAGCGTCCCCGTGGCCGGCGGTGTCACGGCCCCGCACGTCCACGCCGACCTTGCGTACGCGCTGGTGACGACGGAGGAACCCCGGCGGGCCCCTGCGGCGGGGGAGTCCCGGGAACTCGTCTGGCTGACGCGCGACGACCTGCAAGGGCTGCCGCTCGGCTCGGCCGACGACGACGTCCATGTCCTGTACGGTTTCATCCTCGACCGGCTGATGGGCGTGTGGGAGGCGGTCCCGGCGGCCGGGTTCCCGACGTCCGCCCCCTCACGTCCCCGCGCGGAAAGCCGCTGATGCCCACGCCACCGTTCGTCCGCGACCTGCGGGCGGGGTAGGCGCGTCACCGCGGGTACAGCACGGCGAAGCGCTCCCACACCACCGGCGTGTCGTCGTCGACGTCCACTCCGCCGCGCCGCCAGTACTCGCGGTGGTCCTCCCGCCAGGACGCCAGCGTCCCGTCGCCCTCGCCCTCGGCGGCGGCCTGCGCCGCGGTGATCGCAGCGAAGGGAACCACGGCGATTTCGGTGTCGCGCACAAGAGCACGCGGCATGCCGCCACCGTCCAGGATGATCGACAGGTCGCCCACCTCGGGGACCTGGTCGTACTCGGAAAGCAGGCCCGTCGTCGCGGTCTTGGCCCCGGACAGCACGAGCCCGAGCAACTCGTCGGCCAGGTCGGGGGTGTCTCCGAACCGCCAGGCGGGCGGCGCCATCGCCGTCCCCCAGGGCGTGCCGAGAACCGACGTCAGGATGCCGACCCGGGCGTAGCGGCGGGTCTCCTCCCAGAATTCCTGGATGGCCTGGTCCTGGGGTTCCGGCGAGGGTTCGTTCATCGCCCCATCATGTCATGGGGAAGAGAAACGGGGTGGACCGGCGTCATACGACGCCTGCCCACCCCGCTCCTCATCGTTCATCGATGTCCCCCTGAGGGAGGAATCAGGAACCGAGTGATCAGATCCGCCTCATCGCTCGCGGATACCAGCATGTCGAAGGACGCAGGTCACCGACGTGACTGCGTCCCGGGGATCACCAGCAGCACAGCAGCTTCAGGCACAACGTCAGAAGGCAGCTGCAGCAGCTGACCGGGACGGGCTTGCACGGCGTTACCACCGGGCAGGGCGTCGTGGTCTTGACCGGGCACGGGACCGTCGTGGTCGTCTTGATCGGGCACGGCGGCGTCGTGGTCGTCTTGATCGGGCACGGCGGCGTGGTCGTCGTCTTGGTCGGGCACGGGATCGTCGTCGTCACGGTCGTTGTGGTGGTCTCCGTCGGCGGGCCAGGGGAGACGGGCTCGGTGTCGGTCGGCTCCGTCGTCGTCGGCTCAGTCGGCTCCGTGGTCGTCGGCTCAGTCGTCGTCGGCGGGCAGGGAACCGTCGTGGTCTTCAGGGGGCACGGCGCGGTCGTGGTCTTCAGGGGGCACGGGGCCGTTGTGGTCTTCAGCGGGCACGGCGCCGTCGTGGTTTTCACGAGCGGGCACGGAGCGCATGGCTTGAACCAGCAGTCATTCTTGTCGATCGTGGCGTTGGCAACGCCTGATCCGGAGACGATCACGCCGAACGTCAGGCCAACGAGGGCAATCAGTCCAACCAATCCCTTGATCAAGCGCCGACGCGGGCGGACAGCGCCCTGTTCGGGGGGACGCTCTGAATCACTCATGGAGTGGATCCTTCCTTTTCCGGTGTTGAGGCCGCTGGGGGCACCAGAATGTCCCGGTGTCAGACGGCCGAGGCCTATCGTAGCAGCTTTTTTCGGGTTGGTCATCGTGCGACAAGTGGTGTTCGGTTGGGCGTGTCAAGGGTTGACGCCGGCATTGGGCGCCATATCAATTACCAGAGAACTAATCGGTGCAGTCCGGGTGCGCATCGCCGGGTCCCGGGATTTCGTTGTTCCGCGACATTGC
>WQUE01000300.1 GCA_009785885.1 Actinomycetes bacterium | reverse complement strand
CGAGCGCCGCCACCGCCACGACGACCACCGCCGCCCCGGCCACCACCAGGGGCCACGAGACCGACGACGACGGCAGGATGCTCGGGGTGGCTTCGGCGGTCGCCGTCAGCGAGGGGTCGCCGCCGGCCTTCAGGGTCCACGTCACGGTCCGGCCGGAGATGTGCCCGTTGGACGTCAGCACGCGCCCCGGGAACGTCAGCGACACCTCGACGTCCACGGTCAGCCCGACCGGTATCGTCTGGGACCCCATGTCGATGTTGCCGGCAACGACGAACCGGTCGCCCTCCCGCGAGATCACGAGCGAGGACGGCGTCACCGCGCCGAGGCCGGCCAGGGTGACAAGGCTGGGGAACGCGCCCAGCCCGGCCCCCTGCACCAGCTTGGACGCGTCGTCGATCGAGACACCTTTGAACGTGGCGGTGCAGCCGACGTAGTCGCTCGGGGCGTCGCCCGTGACGTCCACGGTGCCCTGAGACGGCGTGTTGTCCATCACGGCGATGCAGTCGTCGGCCGTGATGCCCGCGAGGCCGGCCAGGTCGCTGCTCATGCCCTGGACGACGGTGGCGTCCAAGGTGTTCGCGGTGCTGACCGTCCCGTCGGCGTGCATCAGCACACCGCAGCCGGACAGGGCGACCACGGCGCACGCGAGGAGTCCCGCGAGGCCGGCACGCAGCCGGCGGGGGGAACGTCGGGGGTTCGTCATGCGCTCATCGTAGCGGCCATGCCCGTGAGTCACCTGTGGGTCACACCTGGCGCCAGTTGCGACGCGATCTCGCCCGCGAGGTACACCGAACCGAGGACGAGCACGCCCGCCCGGTCGCCGGCCCCGCGGGCCAGCTCCGTGGCCAGGGCGAGCGCATCCCGGCTCGACGGGGCCTGCTCGACGCGGTCGGCGCCGAAGATCCCGCGGGCCGCCTCCGCCAGGTCCTCGACGGGCAGGGCGCGCGGGTTGTCGGCGACCTGGGTCACGACCAGGGTGTTCACGCCCTCCTCCAGCGCCTCCAGCACACCCGTCACATCCTTGTCGGCCATCAGGGCAAGCACGGCCACGAGCGGGGCGAACGCGAACGCCTCCTCCGCCCCCGCCAACGCGGCCCGCACCGCGTGCGGGTTGTGCGCCGTGTCGAGCACGATGGGCGGACGCACCGACACGACCTCCAGCCGCGCCGGCGCGACGATGTCGTCGAAGCCGGCCTGGATGGTGTCCCGGCTGAGGGGACGGCCGATGAGCGCCTCGGCGGCCCCCACGGCCAGCGCCGCATTCTCCGCCATGTGCGTCCCGTGCAGCGGCAGGAACAGGTCGTCCACGGGGCCGGCGCCCGTCATGACCCGGATGACCTGCCCCCCGGCGCCGGTTTGGCGGCCGAGCAGGCCGAACCCGTCGCCCTCGGCGACCAGCTCGGCGCCGACACGGGCGCAATGCTCGGCGATCACGGCCGCCGCGGCCGGCTGCTGCCGGGCCATCACGGCCACCGTGCCCGGCTTGACGATGCCGGCCTTCTCCCGCGCGATGCTCTCGACCGTGTCGCCCAGGTACTGCTGGTGGTCGAGGTCGATCGGGGTGAGGACGCCCACGCGGGCGTCGGCGACGGACGTGGCATCCCACGTGCCGCCCATGCCGACCTCCAAGACCATGGCGTCGACCGGGGCGTCCGCGAACGCCGCGAACGCCATCCCCGTCATGACCTCGAAGAACGTCATGGGCACCCCTTCGAGGCGCCGCTCGTCGACCAGGCCGACCAGCGGGCCCGTCTCGTCCCACACCGCGTCGAAACGTTCCGCGGTCAGGGGGGTGCCGTCGACGCAGATGCGCTCCGCGATGTCCACGAGGTGCGGGCTCGCGAACCGGCCGGTCCGCAGGCCGCACGCCCGCAGCAGGGCGTCGATGATGATCGCGGTGCTGCCCTTGCCGTTGGTGCCCGTGATCGTGACGACGGGCGCGCTCCGCTGAGGCTCGGCCATCAGGTCGCACAGCGCGGCGATCCGGGCCAGCGAGGGGGCCACCCGGTGCTCCGGCCAGCGTGCGAGCAGTCCGGCGACGATTCGGTCATGCTCCTCCATGGTGCCCCAGCGTAGACGATCGGTCTGGCCGCAGATCGGCGGGAAACATGCCCCCGCAAGGACTAGGGCGAGGGGGCGGCGGCGCGTGCCCGGCACCCCGCGCGTGCAAACCACAGCTGATTCACAGGCCTACCCTCGGCCGACCACAGGTCCAGCGGAGAACGCCCGATAGACTCTTTGCGTGAGCATTGTCGGCGATGATCTGCGGGCCATGTCCTGGAAGGGCTGGGTCAGCCTCGTCGCACGCGTCGTCCTGGGTGGCGCGCTGTTGATCGCCGGGCTGTTGAAGATCGGCGACCTGCGCCAGTCGGTGGCGGCCGTGCGGGCGTACCAGCTGCCGTTCCCCGACGGCTTCGTCTCGCTGATCGGCAACACCATGCCCGTGATCGAGATCGTGCTCGGGGCGGTGATCATCGCCGGATTGTTCACACGGTGGACCGCCGCGCTCGGCGGGCTGATGATGATCGTGTTCATCGTCGGCCTGTCCTCGGCGTGGGCCCGCGGCCTGAACATCGACTGCGGCTGCTTCTCGCCGGGCGGGGAACTCACCAACGGCCAGCAGGCCGGCTACCTCTGGGAGATCCTGCGCGACCTCGGGTTGTTGATCCTCGCCGTCTGGGTCATGCTGTTTCCCCGGGTGCCGGCGTCGGTCGACGCCTGGATCGCCGGATCGGACACGCCCGCCTGACACCCGCACGTGCCGCGAAAGGAGCCCACGATGTCCGCCACGACGCCCCCGCCCGTCACCGATCGCCGGACTCGCCGTGACGAGGCACGGGCCGCCGAGGAGGCCCGGCGGCGGATGCGCCGGCGGACGATCACGGCCGTCGTCGCGGTCGTCGTCGTCCTCGCACTCGTCGGCGGCGGCGGATGGTGGTACGCACACCGGAACGCCGCACAGCGCGACGCCAACGTCCACGGCGACCCGACCGCCCAGATCACACCACCCAACCTCACCCCGGACGGCATGGCGATCGTGTCGAACGCCGCCGTGGCCAAGCCCGGCGCGATCGTCGTCGACATCCACATGGACTACCAGTGCCCGGTCTGCAAGACGTACGAGACGTTCTTCGGGGTGGCGCTCGACCAGCTGATCCACGACGGCGACATCCTGGCCCGCTACCACATCCGCAGCTTCCTCGACGGCAACCTGGGCAATGACTCCTCGACCCGCGCGGGCATCGCGGCCACCTGCGCCGACACGGTCGG
>WQUE01000299.1 GCA_009785885.1 Actinomycetes bacterium | reverse complement strand
TCGGCCTGACAAACTTCACGGTCCTGTGCGAGCACGTGCTCATCGAGCCGCCGGTGCGGGCGCTGCTCGACGCCGACGAGATCGCCCTGTCCGGGTTCGTGGGGCCCGGCCACGTCGCGACCGTGGTCGGCTCGGACCACTTCTCGTTCATCCCCGCCGAGTTCGGCGTGCCGATCGTCGTGAGCGGCTTCGAGCCGCTCGACATCCTCCAGTCCGTCGAGATGCTGCTGGTGCAGTACGACGAGGGCCGCTGCGCGGTCGAAAACCAGTACGCCCGGGTCGTGCGTCCCGAGGGAAACCCGGCGGCACTGGACCTGATGCGCGAGGTGTTCGCCGTGCGCGAAACGTTCGAGTGGCGCGGGCTCGGCTGGATCCCCCGCTCCGGGTACGCGATCGCGCCGGCCTACGCGGCGTACGACGCGGAGGCCCGCTTCGACCTGCCGGGCGTCCCCGTCGCCGACCCGCCGGCGTGCCAGTGCGGCGCCGTTCTCCGAGGGCTGATCAAGCCGTGGGAGTGCGGCGTGTTCGGGACGGCGTGCACGCCGGAGAACCCCGTCGGCACCTGCATGGTCTCCCCGGAAGGCGCATGCGCCGCCTACTACACGTTCGGCCGGCTGCACCGCGACGCTGTCACGCAGATCGCCCGCCCGGGGGCCTGATCCTCCCGGATCCCCACGCGTCGCCGCGACACCCACATCTCATTCACCAGAATCACCGCCGGTTGACCGCAAGATGTGGCAAGCTGACACCCTGGAACAAGGACGTTCGTCCGGCCGAAGGAGGCACTCGCGTGACCTATCAGATGGACGGTTGGCAGGAGCCGACCCTCGCCGAGAATCTTGCCCGGGCGGGCGTGTCCCGCCGGGACTTTCTGAAGTATTGCGGCGCCCTGGCGGCCGTGTTCGCGGCCGGCACACCGGTGCTCGGCGCGGCCAGCAAGGCCTACGCCGCCGCCCCTGGGGGGGCCCTCACGGCCGACTATATCGCCGACACGCTCGGGGCCATCACCAAGCCGGTCGTCGTGTGGCTGCAACTCCAGGAGTGCACGGGTTGCATGGAGAGTGCGCTGCGCTCCGGCGGCACGACCATCGAGGAGCTGGTCCTCAACCTGCTGTCCGTCGACTACAACGAGCTGGTCATGGCGCCCTCCGGCGAGGCGGCCGAGAAGGCGCTGCACGACGCGAACGCCGGCCCGCACATCCTCGTCGTGAACGGCTCCATCCCCATGGGTCTGGGCGGCGCCTACTGCGCGATCGGCGGCATGTCGTCCGAGCAGATACTGCGGGACTCGGCGAAGAACGCCACCGCGATCCTCGCCGTCGGCGCCTGCGCCGTGTGGGGATCCGTCCAGGCAGCCAAGCCGAACCCGACGGGCGCGGTCGGCGTCGACGCCATCATCAAGGACAAGCCGGTCATCAACGTCGCCGGATGCCCGCCGATCGGCGAAGTCATCACGGCGACCATCGCGTACATCCTCACGCACGGCGACACGCCCAAGACGGACGCCGAGGGCCGGCCCCTGTTCGCGTACGACCAGCGGATCCACGACTCGTGCCCCCGCCGGCCGCACTTCGACGCCGGCGAGTACGTCCGCACGTTCGACGACACGGGCGCCCGCAACGGCTGGTGCCTGTACGCCGTGGGCTGCAAGGGGCCGAGCACGTTCGCCCCGTGCCCCATCATCCAGTGGAACATGCACACGAGCTGGCCGATCGGCGCCGGCCACCCGTGCATCGGCTGCACCGAGAAGGACTTCTTCGACCGGTTCACGCCGTTCTACCACGTGCTGCCGAAGGTGCCGGGCATCGGCGTGGAAACGACAGCCGCGAAGATCGGCTGGGGCCTGACGGGTGCGGCGGTCGTCGGCGTCGGCCTGCACGCGGGCATCACCGCGATCCGGCAACACGCCGGGAAGAAGTCCGAGGCGACCCACACCCTCGCGGCGTTCGGCGATCCGGGCTCCACCGCCCCACCGGGCTCCTCGGACGCGGCCCCACCCGCAACCGAGGAACCACCCGCCGAGGCACCCGAGGCGCCCGCGGACGAGACAACCGGAAAGGCGGAGTGAGCCATGGCACGCGTCACCATCGACCCGTTGACCCGCATCGAGGGCCACCTGCGCATCGAGATGGAAACCACCGGCAATGCCATCACGAAGGCCTGGAGCGAGGCCACCCAGTTCCGCGGCCTGGAGACCATCGTGCTCGGCCGTGACCCGCGCGACGTGTGGGCGTTCGTGCAGCGCATCTGCGGCGTCTGCACGACGGTCCACGCGATCGCCTCGATCACGGCCGTCGAGAACGCCATCGGGGCAACCGTGCCCCACCAGGCGCTGCTGATCCGCGACATGATCATGGCGGCCCAGGAGATCCAGGACCACGTGATCCACTTCTACCACCTGCACGCCCTCGACTGGGTGAACGCCGCGTCCGCCGCGAGCGCCGACCCGGCCAAGGCCGTGGCGTTCGCCGACGCGATCGGCTCCACCTGGAAGGGCAACAACCTCGGCCGGATGACCGCCGTGCGCGACACCGTGAAGAACGTGGTGGACTCCGGCCAGCTGTCCATCTTCACGGGCGGCTACTGGGACCATCCCGACTACCGGCTGCCGCCCGAGGCGAACCTGATGGCCGTGGCGCACTACCTGGACGCGCTGGAGTTCCAGCGCTCGATGATCCGGATCAACACGGTGTTCGGCGGCAAGAACCCGCACCCGAACTTCCTGGTCGGCGGCATGGCCTGCTCGATCGATCCGAGCCATTCCGAGACGGTCAACCAGGTCCAGACCGACCTGATCCAGGAGTGGGTGCAGGAGATCTACGACTTCGTCCGCACGTGCTACGTGCCCGACGCGATGGCGATCGTCGGCGTGTACAAGGACTACTTCGACATCGGCGCCTCCAGCCCCAACTACCTCGCCGTCGGGCGGGCCGGGGCGTGCTTCGCCGGCGACCCGAACCAGGCCCCGCGCTATCCCAGCCCGATGATGGACATCAAACCCGGCGTGATCCTGAACGACGACTTCTCCAAGGTCCTCGATTTCGACGCGTCGAAGATCACCGAGTCCATCGCGTCGAGTTGGTTCAAGTACGCCGACGGTGGGAAGTCGCTCACCCCAGACAAGGGCGAGACGACGGTCGACTACACCGGCCCGTCCCTGCCGTACACCTGGCTCGGCGACTCCGACAAGTACAGCTGGTGCAAGGCGCCACGCTACGACGGCCATCCGATGCAGGTCGGCCCGCTGTCCCGCGTGATGCTGGCCTACGCCCAGGGCCATCCCCGGACGAAAGAGATCGTCGACAATGCCCTCGCTTCGCTCCAGATCACACCGAAGCAGATGAACTCGACGGCCGGACGGACGCTCGCCCGCGCAGTCGAATGCCTGACGTCGGCGGAGACGCTGTGGAAGGACACGTTCCCGACGTTCATCGCGGGCATCAAGGCCGGCGACATCAATGTGTTCGACCCGGCGCGCTGGGAGCCATCGTCGTGGCCCACGTCGTGCCAGGGGTACTGCATCGTCGAGGTCGCCCGCGGCAACCTGAGCCACTGGGTCGGCATCGAGAAAGGCAAGATCAGCCACTACCAGGCGGTCGTGCCCACGACGTGGCTCGCCGGCGGGCGCGACGAGACCGGCATGCAGGGCCCGTACGAGGAGTCGCTGGCCGGCAACGGCCTGCATCCACTCGTCGATCCGGCGCAACCGCTGGAGCCGCTGCGCACGATCCACTCGTTCGACCCGTGCATGTCCTGCTCCGTCCACGTGCTCGACCCGGACGGCGACGCGAGCGAAGTGAGCCTGTCATGACGCCCGTGGCCGCCGCACGCACCGGCGTCGAGCCGCCCCCGCTGTCCGTCGGGACGGCGTACTCGCTCGGCGCGATGAGCGAGGGCCGCATCATGGCGCTCGCCGCCGCCAGCGCACCCGGCGATGACGACCCGGTCACGCGGGGCGTCATCGCGGCCCTGGAGGAAGACTATCCGAAGCTCGCCGCCCCCCAGGCCGCCCCGGAAGACGTCGAGCCGGCCCGCCTGGACCGCCGGTACACCCTGACGCGGGTGCGGGCCTACCGGCAGCCCGACGGCTCAACCGCCGACGTGGTCGTGATGCGCGGCGATCTCGACGCCGTGATGCGGGTCGCCAAGCCCACGCGCGAACATCGGACGCTGCTGAGGAGGAACGGCGACTACGTCACCCAGCGGGGGTGGCGCCCGCTGGCGGTCGCCCAGGCCGAGGTGGCCCCCGATGGGACCGTCGGGCCGTTCGCGTTGCTGGGCTTCGTCGCCGTCTGCCCGGTGACCGTCCGGGAGACCACCGGTGACGTGTCGACCGGGCCGGCGACGTGGGCCCGCGTCAACGTGTGGTCGTCGTCGCTGCGGGTCCAGCACTGGGCGAACGTGACGCTGATCTTCATCCTCAGCTGTACCGGCTACTACATCATGGATCCGTTCTTCGGGCCGACGGCGACGCCCGGCACCCAGCTCGACACGGGCTTCCTCATGGGGTGGGTCCGGTTGATCCACTTCGGAGCCGCGTTCTGCTGGCTGGTGCTCGCCCTGACGCGCGTGTGGCAGCTGTTCACATCACGCGACCGCCACCTGCGCTGGCCGTCGATGTGGCCGCTGAAGAGCAAGGAGGACGTGCGCAACCTCGGCCGGACGCTGAAGCACTACGTCTTCATCTCCGAGCACGCCCCCACCTACCTCTTCCACAACCCGCTGCAGCAACTGACGTACACCTCGGTGTACGTCGTCTGCACCCTGCAGATGGTGGTCGGCTTCTGCCTGTTCGGCCTGTACCGGCAAAACAGTCCGTTCTGGGCGTTCATCTCCACACCGATCCACTGGATCGGTGTGCCGTACGTCCGCCTGCTGCACACGCTGATCATGTTCGCGCTGTGGGTGTTCGTCATCGCCCACGTCTACCTGGTGTTCCGCTCCGAGTCGCTGGAGCGTCACGGCGGCCTGTCCGCGATGATCAGCGGCGGCGTGTGGGTGCGGCGGGGCGCCACACCGGTCGACGCGCCGACGGTGGAGTGAGGCGTGACCGCGGGTGCCGCCATCACCGTCCTCGGCGTCGGCAACCCCATCATGGGCGACGACGGGGTGGGCCTGGAGTTGCTGGCCGCCGTGCAGTCGGCGTGCCCCGATCCCCGGATCGAGTACGTCGACGGCGGCACCGGCGGCATGGAGCTGATCCCGGTCGTCCAGGAAGCCGATCGCCTGCTGGTGCTCGACGCGGTCGCCGGCGACGTGCCCGGCACAGTGGTTCGCCTCGACGGCGACCAGATCCCGCGGATGCTCGCGGCCAAACTGTCGCCCCATCAGGTGGGGCTGCTGGACGTGTTCGCCGCCGCCCGGCTGCTCGGCCGGGAACCCGGACAGGTCGCGGTGATCGGCGTCGTGCCGGGCCCCCTCGACGTTCGGTTGGGTCTGAGCGAGCCGGTCGCGGCGGCCGTGCCGGTCGCGTCCCGGCGGGCGTGTGACGTGCTGGGCGCCTGGCTGGAGGAGGAGCCGGCGTGATCGGGTCAGGTGTCGGAGGGGATGTCAAGGTCGGCGTACGTGACCTCGAACTCGCGCCCGCGCACGAGGGTGGCCGCCGGTGTGCCGCACACGGGGCAGGTCAGCGCGTAGAACTCGTCGATCGGGCGGTCCTTCCCGCACGCCGGGCACCACACGGCGGCAACGACCACATCCACCTCAAGGCGCGCGCCGTCCACGATCGTGCCGTACGTGGCGATCGGCCAGGCACCCTCCAGGGCGTCCGGCACGGCCCCGCTGCGCGTCCCGACACGCAGACCGACCGCCTCGACGCCCCGCGCGCCCGCCGTCCGCGCCGCCCTCTCGACGGCACCGACCACGCCCCGCAGCAGTCCCAGCTCGTGCACGCCCCTATCCTTGCACGCTCCCGGCAGGAGGCGGGACGGTGACGACGCGGCTCGTGCTGGACGAGATCCTCGACCCGGGTGCCGCCCGGGTCGTCGTGACGCGCGATGCGACCGGGCGGGTGAGCGAGGCCGCATTCGATCTGGCGGGCCTGCCGCGCGTCGACGGCCTGCTCACCGGGCGGCCGGCCGTGGAAGTTCCGGCGCTCGTCGAGCGGCTGTGCGGCATCTGCCCGGCCGCCCACCACTTGGCGGGCATGCGCGCACTGGAAGCCCTGGCCGGCGTCACCGCGGTGCCGCCGACGGCCGAGGCGGTGCGGCGGCTGCTGCACGCCGGAGCGGTGATCGCGATCCACGTCGTCCACCTGGTCGCCACCGACCCGGACGCAGCCCTGGTGCTGCGGCGCCTCGCGAAGGCCGCGATGGCGACTGCCGGCTCCCCCGGTCATTTTCCGGCGACGGCGATGCCCGGTGGGGTCGTCGCCCCGGCGATGCCGGACCGGCGCGACGCCTGCGCGGCGCTCGTGCCGGAGGCGCTCGCCGTCGCGCGCCGCGTCGCGGAACGCGCCCTGTCCGCCCCGCCCGGCTCCCTAGACGGGTTCGGCGGCGCCGACGTCGCCCTCGTGGACGACGTGGGGCGTCTGGACCTGTTCGGGTCGCGGCTGCGGGCGGTCGCCGACGACGGGACGGTCCTGATCGACGGCGCACCCGCATCCGACTGGGACAGCCTCGTCGCCGAGGCCGAGCCGGGCTCCTCCGCCCCACGTCCCTACCTCGTCGCACTCGGGTCCCGGGGCACGTACCGGGTCGGACCCGTGGCGCAACTGCGGGTCGCCGACGTACCGACGCCGGAGGCCGCCGGCCTGCAGACGGCCTGGCGGACGGGTGGCGGTGGGGCGAGCGCCGCCCGGGCCGTGATCGTCGTCCACGCGGTCGAGACGATCGCCGGCCTGCTCGGCGCACCCGCCCTCGTCGCGGGGGACGTGTCGGTGCCGCTGCCGCCGTCGGGGCCGGGCGTCGGCGTCGGGTGGGTGGACGGGGCGCGCGGCCTGCTGGTGCACCGCTACGAGGTGGACGCGGCGGGCGTCATCGCCCGAGCCACCATCCTCACACCCACGGCCCAGAATGAGCCGTGGCTCGGTGAGATGCTGCGTGCCGCCGCCCAGGACCGCGGCACCGACCGCGCCCGCCTGGAGGACGCGATCCGCGAGGCGGATCCGTGCCTGCCGTGCTCCAGCGCCCCGGCAGGCGCCATGGGCCTCGTCGTCGACACCGTGGAAGGACCCTAGCCATGTGCATCGCCATCCCCGTGCGACTCACCGGCATCACGCCCGGCGTGATGCCCATGGGCACCGTCGAGCACGCGGGGGCAACGCTCGCGTGCTGCCTCGCCTACGTCCCCGAGGCGGGAATCGGCGACTACGTCGTGATCCAGAACGGCTTCGCGATCGACGTGCTCGACCCCGAGTCGGCCGCGCTGTCCCTGGCTGCGTTCGCCGAACTGGGCGCCGTGCCGGCCGAAACCCCGGCGTGAGCGCTCACGCCCGCCAGTCGGTCAGCGCCGCGCGGTCGTACTCGCCGTCCGGCCACACGACCCGCACGATCCCGGCGGCGGCCAGCGCCTTGCGGCAGCCGGGGCACGGCGGGTCGGTGATGTACGCGGTCGCGCCCTTCGTGTCGCGCGTCGCGAACAGCAGCGCGTTCACCTCGGCGTGGATCGCCACACAGAACCCGGGCGTGCCCGGCCGGTCGTAGTCGCCGAGCGCCGCGACCTGCGAGTAGTCCAGCAGCCCCCGCGGGCACGCCCCTTCGAGGCAGTCAGGCTCACCGGGCGCCGCGCCGTTGTACCCGGTCGCGATGATCCGCCGGTCGACGGTCACCACCACCCCGACCTTCCGGCGACGGCACTTCGCCCGGGCCGACACCGCTTTCGCGATCCCGAGGAAGTACTCATCCCAGCCAGGGACGACGAATTCGGGTGTGTCTGGCATGGCCACAGCCTAGCCCAGCTTGGGCGGGACCCGCCGGGGGTGCCCGGCGGGTCCACCCGTGTTTGGCTCTAGCCCACCAAAATCCAGAACTTGCCCTTGCCAGGCTCCTGGCCGCCCGGGTCCCGGGAGGCCTGCCAGATTTGGCCGTTGTGCAGGACGAGATCACCGGCCAGGTACTTTCCGGTGAGCGTCCACAGCGGCGCCGTGGTGACGTCGACCTGGACCCAGGCCTTGCCCTTGCCAGGCTCCTGGCCGCCAGGATTGGACACGGCCACCCAGGTCACCCCGAGATGCGTGACACGGTCACCCGCGACGTACGTGCCGTTCTTGTCCCAGGCCATGACGACCGGCGGGACCTCGCCGCGCGTGAGGCCGACGACCACCGGATCGTGGTCGGACGCCGCGTACGGATCCGGTGCATAGAACAGCGTGCCGTGGTAGTTGTAGCGGCTGTACTCCAACGCAACCGACTCCTCGGCGTTGATCTCCCAGATGTCCGCGCCGGTCGCGCGCGCCAGTGCCGCCTGATTGAGGAACAGGTGGTCGAGCGAACCCGACAGGCCGTCGAACGAGTACGACCACTGGTGCCCGGCCGAGAGCGTCGTGTCCGCGTCCACGTACCCGGCCGCGTAGAGCACCTGCAGCGGGTCCTCCTGCGTGTAGGAGTTGAAGTCGCCGAGCAGCACGACGGCCTCGCCCGGTGTGGTCACGGTGTCGACCCACGCGGCCAGCGCGGTCGCCTGGAGCACGCGCGACTGGTTCGAGGCACCCTGGCCGTCGCCCGTGTCCGCGTCGCCCGGCCACGGCCCCGCCGAGCCCTTCGACTTCAGGTGGTTGACCACGACGAACACCGGTTGACCGCCGCCCACGCTGATGAACGCTTGGCCGATCGGCTCACGCGCGTTCGCGAACGCCTGCCCCGGACCGGACTGATCGCCGAGCGCCCGGGCCTCGCCGACGCGCTGCACGGCGGCCGGTTTGTAGATCAGCGCGGTCGTGATCGCATCCATCTGCGCGACCGGCGGAAGGTCGGCGGACGAGGGCACGTACGCCCACGTGCCCGCCCCGGCGGCAGCGTTCAGCGCGTCGACGAGCGTCGCGAGCGCCGAATCGGGCGCCTTGCCGAGCGCGAGAGAGTTCTCGACCTCCATCAGGCCGACGACATCGGC
>WQUE01000298.1 GCA_009785885.1 Actinomycetes bacterium | reverse complement strand
CCCGTCGGGGTGTACGTCACCGACACGTTGTCCGCTGCGACCGCGCACGTCCCATGCGCGGGCTGCGTCGCCACACTCGACACGACCAGCGGCGAACTGGGCACTTTCGTCGTCACCGGCGTGTTCCAGGACGTCGACGCCGACGCGTTGTTCGCGACCGGCGGCGCCGCCGACACCGTGATCGTCAACGTCGCCGTGGACGTCAACGTCGTCGCCAGATCCTTCACCACGAAGGCACACGTGTCCGTGAAACCGCCGTTGCCCGACGGGGTGTACGTCAGCGACACCTGGTCCGTCGCCACGACGCACGTCCCATGCGCGGGCGGCGTCGCGATACTCCACACGATCAGCGGCGAGTCGGTGACCTTCGTCGTCACCGGCGCATTCCAGGACGTCGACGCGGACGCATTGTTCGCCACCGGCGGGGCGGGCTTCGCCCCCACCGTCACGGTCAGAGTCGCCTGCGCGGTCATGGACGTGGCCGGGTCCAGCACCACGAACACGCACGTGTCGGTCACGCTGCCGTCACCCGTCGGGGTGTAGGTCACCGACACCTGATCGGCGGCCACCGCGCATGTCCCATGCGCGGGCTGCGTCGCCACACTCGACACGATCAGCGGCGAACTGGTCACCTTCGTCGTCACGGGCGTGTTCCAGGACGTCGACGCCGACGCGTCATTCGCCACCGGCCCCGCCGCCGACACCGTGATCGTCAACGTCGCCGTCGAGGTCAACGTCGTCGACGGGTCCTTCACGACGAAGTTGCACGTGTCCGTGAAGCCGCCGTTGCCCGTCGGCGTGTACGTCACCGACACCTGATCGGCGGCCACCGCGCACGTCCCATGCGCGGGCTGCGTCGCCACACTCGACACGACCAGCGGCGAGTCGGTGACCTTCGTCGTCACGGGCGTGTTCCACGTCGTCGACGCCGACGCATTGTTCGCCACCGGTGGATCGGGCCTGCGCCCCACGCTGATCTGGAGCGTGGCCTGGGAGGTGAGCTTCGTGGACGAGTCGGTGATGACGAACACGCACCGGTCGGTGTAGAGGCCGGGGTTGTTCGGTGCCGGCGTGTACGTCGTGGACAGGCCGTCGGCGGAGATCGTGCACGTGCCTGCGGTCGCCTGCGTCGTGATCGAGGACAGCACCACCGGGTAGGTGGTCATCACCGTCGTCACGGGCGCGTTCCACGCCGTCGAGGCCGTCTTGTTGATGGCGGTCGGCGCCGGCTTGTTCGTGGTGGACACGGTTATCGTCAGCGTCGCGGAGGCGACCAGTCCGGTGTCGGGATCCTGGACGACGAACACGCAACTGTCCGTGACGCCGCCCTTCGCCGGCGTGTACACGACCGACACCTGGTCGGGCCCGACCGTGCACTTGCCGGGGTTCGCCTGCGTGGAGATGCCCGACACGATCAGCGGCGCCGTCGTCACCTGCTTGCTCACCGACCCGTTGGCGTAGGAGGTGGTAGAGGCATCGTTCGCCGTCGGCGGTCCGGGGCGCGGGGCGACGGTGACCTTCAGCGTGGCGCGGGTGTTCCGGCCCGTCGGCGGGTCGGTCACGGCGAACACGCAGGAATCGGTGAAGCCGCCCAGGCCGGTCGGCGTGTAGGTCACCGACAGCCCGTCGGCCGCGACGACGCACGAGCCGGACGCGGGCTGCGTCACGATCGCGGTCACGACCATCGGCGACGACGTCACCTTCACCGTCACCGGCGACTTGTACCCGGTCGACGCCGTCGCATCCGGAACCACGAGCGTCGCCAGGCCCGGCTTCGGCGACACCGTGATCGTGAGGGTGCCCTGGGAGGTCAAGCCGCTGGAGGAGTCCTTCACCACGAACACGCACGAGTCGATCACGCCGCCGTCGCCCGAGGGCGTGTACGTCACCGACACGTTGTCGGACGCCACGGCGCACGACCCCGGCGACGCCTGTGTCGCGATCGAGGACACCGTCAAGGGCGAGGACGTGACCTTCGTCGTCACGGCCGTGTTGTACGACGTGGACGCCGTCGCGTTGCTCACCGCCGGCGGCTGCGCGACGTTGGTGAAGCCGATGTTCCGGCCCGACATCGTCTGTCCGGCGGCGACGTTCACATTGATGGCCGTCTTGTCGCCGTTGAGGTGGTAGGCGGCGGCGAGCCCCGAAACCGCCTTCACCGTGTAGCACCCGGCCGGGATGCCGATGAAGTAGTAGACGCCGGCGCTGTCGACGGTCGTGCTGGCCGCGCCGGTGGTCGAACTGGAGAACATCGCGCTGGACACCGTCGCGCCGGTCGAGCAGTTGGTCAGCGTGACGGTCTTGCCCGTCAACGCCTGGTCGCGCGAGGACCACGTGTCCGTGTGGTCGATGTCGTTGTAGACCGTACCCTCGATGGCCCCGGTGTTGGACGCCGGCACCTTGGTGGAGCCGATGTGGACGGCCGGCGAGCCGGCGATCTCGTTCCCGTCGGCGAACACGTGGGTGTAGAAGATGTAGGTGTTGCCACCCGCAAGGCCGTTGTTGATCGTGTCGTTGTCCGTGGGGATGACCAGCTGGAACGGCGAGGTGCCGTTCTGGTCCGTGGAGTAGCTGTACGACTGGGCGGCGATCGCGCCACCCGTGGTGTTCGTGGTCGTCCAGTTGAGCTGGTGGTTGGGCAGCGGGTTGCCGCCGGAGTCGCGCAGGGTCACGACGCCGTTGACCTTACCACCCGCACCCACCGCCGCCGGCGTGAACACCAGCGTCGACTTCACCGGGTCGGCCGTCGAGGCCGCCTCGGCGGGTCGCATCTCGGTGCCCACCGAGCCGAAAATAAGTGCCCCTGCCGCCAGACCGGCCATGGCGCGGCGGACGCGGGACGCGGACAGGAAATACCGGGGGCGCTGGCTCATCGGGGATCACTTCTTCCAACTCGGGGTGCGCGCCAGGGGTGCGCAGGGGGGTAGTGCTCGGAACAAGCCAACACTATATCTGACCATAACCCCGACGCGAAGGATGGCCACGAGTCGGTTTCGCAGGCGCCGTCGGGGACTCACGCCGGCGCGATCCCCACCACCCACACCGGTGGACCGACCCCGAGGATCAACCCGGGGGACACGCCGCGGCGTCCCGGAATACGACCCCTGGGGGTAGGGTTGAGTCTATGAGGCTCAAGTCTTGGGCCGACGGGAGACGCCGGAGGGCGCCGCCCGCGAACCAACTCAACGGATGCGGGAGTCCATGGACACGGAGAAACTCACCACGATGAGCCGCGACGCCGTCTCGACGGCGCTGCGGCTGGCCCTGACGGCGGGGAAC
>WQUE01000297.1 GCA_009785885.1 Actinomycetes bacterium | reverse complement strand
GTCAGCGAGACGACCTTGGACGTGGCGACCGTGATCGCGAGGCCCTCGTCGGTGATGCGCGTGGAGCGGTCCGGGGTGACCTGGTACGTGGGATCGGTGAGGTTCAGGCTGGCGAGCGTGCCGTCGACGGTGAGGGCGGTCGTGATCAGGGAGAGTGGGGCGCCGTCGATGGTGACATCGACCTGACGGCCGTAGTCGACGGTGACGGTCATGCCGTCGGTGATCGGGGTCGCGGGCGGGGGGGTGACCGAGTCGTCGATGCTGGCGGCGATGTGGCGGCTCTCGAGCAGGGAGTAGACCGACGGGGCGGTGGTGCGCACCACGGAGGGTTGGCCGTCGACGATCAGCGTCACGTTGTGGGTGACGGCGGCGGACACGCCGACGCCGGCCAGGCTGGCCAGTGTGGTGGCTCCAGCCAGCACTGCGATCAAAGACTGCTTCACGTCTCGTTTCTCTCTGTGGGGGGCACACCTTGGGGTGCCCGGCGGGTCACGATCGAGGTACCGATGACCAGACGACTATAGCGCAGCGGCTGAGAATTTCTCAACGCATCGGGGGATGTTTCTCAGCGAGTGGAACGTCCTTCGGGGATGTGTGGGGACGATTGAGGTGGGGGCAAGGGAAGATGGGGCGCCGGCTGGCTGAGAATTTCGCGTGAGATCGGTCGTCTTGGCGGTTGGGTGCGTCTCGCCTGGTGGATGGGGGACGTGCGTTCGCGGGTGGCGTGAGGTGGTGCGGGGGCGCCGGCAGTGGGCCGGTGCGGAAGGGAGCGGCGTGGTGTGTGTCCGGGGAGTGAGGAGTGGGAATGCGTCGTCTGCTGACTATGAGGTAATGGGGATGTCGAGTGAGCCGGCGCGTGGGGGCGGAGCGGCGACGTCTGGGCCCGGCGGGCGGGGCGGTGCGGATGAGGTTGGCATGTGGGCGGGGGGCTGACTCACGTGAAATCCGTCGGTAGGCACGGCTAGAGTGTGAGGGCGCGCGGGACGTTTCACGTGAAACGTCGGAGCGGAAGGGGCGAGGGTGAGCGAACAGGTGACCGGACAGCGCGGCAATAGCGGCCGTGCCGAACCGATCAGTCCAGAGGCGGAACTGTCGGGTGGCGACGCTCCCCGGCATGCGCTCGTCGAGACCGAGGTGCCTGTTTCACGTGAAACACGCACCGCGCTGCCCCGGCCCGACCGGACACGAGTGTTCGTGATCGCGAACCAGAAGGGCGGGGTCGGCAAGACGACCAGCGCCGTGAACCTCGCGGCGGCGCTGGCGGAAGGCGGCCTGCGCGTCCTCCTTATCGACTTGGACCCGCAGGGCAATGCGTCGACGGCACTCGGGATCGACCACGGTGCTGGCGTCGCCGGGACGTACGAGGTGGTGGTCGCGGGCGCGCCGCTGGCCCGCTACGTCGTGCCGTCACCCGAGGCGCCCGGGCTGCTGGTGCTGCCGGCGACGGTCGACCTGGCCGGCGCCGAGGTCGAGCTGGTGACGATGGTCGGCCGGGAACACCGCCTGCGGGAGTCGCTGCTGGCGTACCTCGTGGCCCAGCCGACGGACTACGTCCTCATCGACTGCCCGCCGTCGCTCGGCCTGCTGACCGTGAACGCCCTGGTGGCCGCAACCGAGGTGCTCCTGCCGATCCAGTGCGAGTACTACGCGCTGGAGGGCGTCCAGCAGCTGATGACGACGGTGAACCTGGTCAAGGCGAACCTGAACGCCGCACTGGTCGTATCGACGGTCCTGCTCACGATGTACGACGCGCGGACACGGCTGTCCGCGCAGGTCGCCGACGAGGTGCGCACGCACTTCCCGTCGCAGACACTCGAGACGATCATCCCGCGGTCCGTGCGCATTTCGGAGGCGCCGAGCTACGGGCAGACTGTGCTCACGTACGACCCGTCGTCGGTGGGCACGCGGGCGTACCGCAGCGCGGCCGTCGAAATCGCCCTGCAAGGCGGGCTGAACGTCGGCCTGCGACACGGGCTGGACGACGACACACATGACACCATCGGACCGGCGACACGTCCATGACGAGGATGTAGGAGGACGCATGACGACGAAACCAGGCGGTCTGGGCCGGGGCCTCGGCGAGCTGTTCCAGCGGACGGACGGCTCACCGATCACGCGGGCGATGGACGCGTTCAGCGGGCCGGTCGCCTCGGCGCCGATCGGCGACGGGTCGTGGTTCCAGGAGGTCCCGGTCGACCAGGTCCGGCCGAACCCGTCCCAGCCGCGGCAGGCATTCGACGAGGAGGCCCTCGACGAGCTGGCCGCGTCCGTGAAGGAGGTCGGCCTGCTGCAGCCGATCGTGGTACGCCAGCACGGCGACCACTACGAACTGGTCATGGGGGAGCGGCGCCTGCGGGCCCACCAGCGCGCGGGCCTCGCGATGATCCCCGCGATCATCCGCGCGACCGACGACGAGCACCTGCTGCGCGACGCCCTGCTGGAGAACCTGCAGCGCGTCCAGCTGAACCCACTCGAAGAGGCAGCCGCGTACCAGCAGCTGATCGACGACTTCGGTTGCACGCAGGAGCACGTCGCGGCCCAGGTGCACAAGTCGCGTCCCCACGTGACGAACACCCTCCGGCTGCTGAAGCTGCCGCCGGCCGTGCAGCGGCGCGTCGCCGCCGGCGTGCTGTCCGCCGGGCACGCCCGGGCGCTCCTCGGGCTGGACGATCCCGCCGCCCAGGACCGCCTCGCCACCCGGATCATCAGCGAGGGCCTGTCCGTAAGGGCGACCGAGGAACTGGTGACTCTCGGCGAAACGGGACGCCCCGGGACCCCGGCCAAGGCGGACAAGCCCGTCGACCCCATCGCCCACGCCGCCGCCACCCGCCTTGAGGACGTGCTCGACACCCGCGTCACCGTCACCCGCGGCCACGCCAAGGGACGCATCGTCATCGAGTTCGCCGACGACGACGACCTGGACCGCATCCTCGGCATCATCGTCCGCTAAGCGCTGATCAACGCGCCTGCCGGTGCGCCGCTTTGAGCGGCACCGGGATGAGCCGCAAGGACCGATCCGGTGCGCCGAAGCTGCGTCTGCCGAGGTGACGCTTTGAGCGGCACCGGGATGAGCCGCAAGGATCGATCCGGTGCGCCGAAGCCGCGCCTGCCGGTGCGCCGCTTGGAGCGGCACCGGGATGAGCCGCAAAGACAGATGTACCAGTCGTCGTGGCCCTACGCCCACTGCGGGTGGCCGCAGTGGATCGCCCGATCCGGTGCGCCGGGGTGTTTCAGCGGCCTCCCCGGGTGCGGCTTGAGCGTCCAGCGGACGAAAGGCGTGC
>WQUE01000296.1 GCA_009785885.1 Actinomycetes bacterium | reverse complement strand
GCATCGCCTCACGACAAGGAGAAACCATGAGCGAGTCCCCACGTAACGTCATCATCATCGGCTCGGGACCGGCCGGCTACACCGCCGCGATCTACACCGGTCGGGCCGGGTTGGCGCCGTTGGTGTTCGAGGGGTCCATCACCGCGGGCGGCGCGCTGATGACCACGACCGAGGTCGAGAACTATCCGGGCTTCCCCGATGGCGTCCAGGGCCCCGAGTTGATGGACAAGATGCGCACCCAGGCCGAGCGCTTCGGTGCGGAACTGATCACGGACGACGTCGCCGCGCTCGACCTCGCCGGCGAGGTGAAGGTCGTGACCGACTCCGCCGGCGTCGAGCACCGCGCCCATGCCGTGATCCTCGCGATGGGCGGCACGTACCGCAAGCTGGGCCTGCCCGCCGAGGAGCACTTCTCGGGCCGCGGCGTGTCCTGGTGCGCGACGTGCGACGGGTTCTTCTACCGCGGCAAGCAGGTCGCGGTCGCCGGCGGGGGCGACTCGGCGGTCGAGGAGGCGCTGTTCCTCACCCGGTTCGCCGACAAGGTCACGCTGATCCACCGGCGCGACCAGCTGCGCGCGTCCCGGATCATGGCCGAGCGCGCGATGAACGACCCCAAGATCGACTTCGCGTGGAACTCCGTGATCGAAGACATGTCCGGGGACGCGTCGCTGACGGGGCTGACGCTGCGGGACGTCGTCACCGGCGCCACGCGTGAACTCGCGGTCGACGGGCTGTTCGTGGCGATCGGGTACATCCCCAACTCGGAGCTGGTCGCCGGACAGGTCGGTCTCGACGACGCCGGGCATGTGCTCGTCGACGACTCCGGCCAGCACACGAACGTCGCCGGCGTCTTCGCTTGTGGCGACCTCGTCGACCCGACGTATCGCCAGGCGATCACCGCCGCCGGGTCCGGCTGCCGCGCCGCGCTCGACGCGCAGAAGTACCTGGAGTCGTTGGAGGCCTGAGGCCGCGTCGGGTCGTACCATGAGCCATGTTTGTGTGCCCGATCGATGACCACCTGGCCCTACGGCTGTTCAGCGTGCTGGATGCCGACGAGGCGGCGGATGTGGTCGTCCGCAACCGGGAGCGCCTGGCGCGGTGGCTGCCGTGGGCGACGCCGGACGTGGATGCCGCCTCCGAGCGCGCGTTCATCAGCGGTTCGTTGGCCCGGTGGTCGCGCGGCGAGTCCTGCGAGTCCTGGCTGACGTACGACGGGGCGATCATTGGCGCCGCCGGCCTGTGCGTCATCCGTCCGGACGAGCAGTGGGCCGAGATCGGCTACTGGGTCGACGCCGCGTACGAGGGCCGGGGTTTCGTGACGCGGGCGGTGCGGGTCCTGGAGCGGATCGCGTTCGAGGACCTGCGGTGCGGACGCGTCCAGATCTGCTGCGACGCGGACAACGCCCGGTCGGCTGCCGTCCCGAAGCGGCTCGGCTACACCCTGGAGGGGACGCTGCGCCGCCACCGGGTTTCTGGGTCGCCGCCGCGTGTCGCCGATCACCGGGTCTATGGGCTCCTGCGCTCCGAGTGGCAGGCACGAGAGGCGTCGTGAAAGGCCTTGCCAAACGCCTGTAGGCGTGGTTGTGGGAAAGTGGGGCGACCCGCGTGTTGGTCCCGGCGCCGGTTGGTTGGGGGTCCTAGGATGGGTCGCCTACGACTCGTCCAGAAGGGATCACATCAGGCCATGTCCGTCCTCGCCCAGGCTCGCTCCACCGTCCTCGACGTCACCGACGCCACCTTCGCCACCGAGGTGTTGATGTCCGACCGTCCGGTGGTGGTGGACTACTGGGCGGACTGGTGCGCGCCGTGCAAGCAGCTGGCGCCGATCATCGACGAACTGGCCCGGCAGTACGACGGCCGGGTCGCCTTCCGCAAGGTCGACACGAACGCCAACCCCGGAATCGCCATGCGGCAAGGAGTGATGGCGCTGCCAACGGTGCAGATCTTCGTACGGGGGGAGCTGGTCGGCTCACTCCAGGGCGGCCGGACGAAGGGCACCCTCATCAAGGCCATCGACGAGGCGCTCGACGCCTGAGATGTTCATGCGCGCGCCCTGTCGCAGCTGGGGGGAAGACCTCCCGTCTGGGGCGTGCTGGGGAGGTGGCCGAAGCGGTCAATCGTCCGATTTCACCCGGTACAGGCCGGTGAGCACGGCGCGGGCGAGGGTGTGCGGCCGGGCGGCCTCGACGACGGCGGGTGGTTTCGTGTTCACGCCGTCCGGCAGGTCGAGGCGGGGCACGTCGAGTGCGCACACCGCAAAGTAGTAGCGGTGGGGACGGTCCCCCGGCGGGGGCGAGGCGCCGATGAAGGCCCTGAGTCCTGCTGAATTCGGTAGGTACAGGGCGTTCGGGCCGAGGGGTTCTCCGCCACCGCGGCGGCCGGGCAGCAGCGCCCGCCACATGGTCGTGCCCGGCGTCGTCTGTGTCACGGACACCGGGACGTTCGCGACGACCCAGTGATACATGCCGCCGCTGCGGGGCGCGTCCGCGTCGTAGCACGTCAAGAGGAAGCTCCGGGTCGAGTCCGGGAAACCCGACCAGGCCAACCGGGGGGCCACCCCGCCGCCCAAGGCCGTCTGGGCGCGGGGCAGTGGCCCGCCGTCGGTGAAGTCCGGGCTCGTCAGGTCGAACGACGGTTCCGGATCGTCCGCGTAGGGGTCCGGGGCTAGGGGACGATCACGCCACGATGTCATGACCCCAGCCTAGTGCTCGCCTGTGGAGCGCGGTTGATGGCGCGTCGCGCGCGCCGGGGGGCCGCCGTCGTGAAGGGCGAATACTCCAGGAAACGATGCATCGCGTCGCGCCAGGGTGTCGTATTGTCCACGGCGCGGCTCTGCCATCGAAACTCGTGCCGAGGGCACCGGCGCGCCGGTGCTGCACGTCCACGGCTGCGGTGACGTCCGGGCTTCGGTACGGATTTCTTCCCCGGATCCGGCGATCCCGGATGATAGTGCCGGGCCAAACTCCGCGATGGACTCCAGGTGAGCCGGTTCGGCACGCCTTTCGTCCGCTGGACGCTCAAGCCGCACCCGGGGAGGCCGCTGAAACACCCCGGCGCATCGGATCGGGCGATCCACCGCAGCCACCCGCAGTGGGCGTAGGCCCACGACGACTGCTACATCTGTCTTTGCGGCTCATCCCGGTGCCGCTCCAAGCGGCGCACCGGCAGGCGCGGCTTCGGCGCACCGGATCGGTCCTTGCGGCTCATCCCGGTGCCGCTCAAAGCGTCACCTCGGCAGGCGCAGCTTCGGCGCACCGGATCGGTCCTCGCGGCTCATCCCGGTGCCGCT
>WQUE01000295.1 GCA_009785885.1 Actinomycetes bacterium | reverse complement strand
CGGTACGCGGGGGCGATCCGCTTGTAGTAGTCGAACGCCCGCTCCGGGGAGCCCGCGATCGCCTCGGCCATGATGATCCACGGGTTGTTGTGGCAGAACACGCCACCGTTCTCCTTGTAGCCCGGCGGGTAGCTGCTGATCTCGCCCAACTCCAGGTGGTAGCGCGTGTACGGCGGGGCGACCAGCGCGATACCGTGCTCCCCGGCCAGCCGCTCCGCCACCGAGTCCAGCGCCGCCCTCGCGCGGCCGTCGTGCACGCCGGCGCCGCCGATCACGCACATGCCCTGCGGCTCGATGAAGATCCGGCCCTCCTCGTTGCCCGCCGAACCGACGGGATCGCCCAGCGCGTCGTACGCCCGGCGGAACCACGCGCCGTCCCAGCCGTGGTCGCGGATCGCCGCGTGCATGGCCGTGACGGAATCGCGGAGGCGGGCCGAAAACCCGGCCTCGCCGCGCCGGTCGAGCAGATCCGCCAGGGCAGGCGCGGTGGCGGTGAACAGCCCGGCGATGAACACGCTCTCGGCGATTCGCCCCTCGCGGTTCACGGTCGTCTGGAAGCTCTCCCCCGGCGTCGACGTGAACGCGTTCAAGTTCAGGCAGTCGTTCCAGTCGGCCCGGCCGATCAGCGGCAGGCCGTGCGGACCCAGGTTGTCCACGACGTGCCGCCACGACGCCACCAGGTGCTCGAGCAGCGGCGCGGCAAGCGATTCGTCGTTGTCGAACGGCACCGGCTCGTCGAGGATGCCGGTGTCGCCGGTCTCGGCCACGTAGGCACACGTGCCCCAGATCAGCCACAGCGGGTCGTCGTTGAAGCCGGAGCCGAGATCATGGTTGCCGCGCTTCGTCAGCGGCGAGTACTGGTGGTACGCCGACCCGTCGACGAACTGCGTTGCGGCCAGGTCGAGGATGCGGGCCCGGGCCCGCTGCGGCACCATCGCGACGATGCCGAGAAGGTCCTGGTTCGAGTCGCGGAAGCCGATGCCGCGGCCGATGCCCGTCTCGAAATAGCTCGCCGACCGCGACAGGTTGAACGTCACCAGGCACTGGTACTGGTTCCACACGTTCAGGCCACGGTTCAGCGCGGGATCGGACGAGTCGACGTGGAACTGGCCCAGCAGGTCGCGCCAGTACGCCTTCAGGCGGTCCAGTTCGGCCTCCGCTTGGGCGGGCGTCGCGAACCGGGCGAGCAGGGCGCGCGCCCCGTCCTTGCGGATCACCCCGGGCGATTCCCACTTCGCGTCGTCCGGGTTCTCCGCGTAGCCGAGGACGAAGACGAACTCCCGGGTCTCCCCCGGCGCCAGGGGCACGTCCAGGCAGTGGGAGGCGATCGGGTACCAGCCGGACGCCAGCGAGTTGCCGGGACGGCCCGCGCGGGGCACCGCTGCGGACGCGAGACTCCCCCAAGGGCCGCCGATGAAGGCGTCGCGGTCGGTGTCGAACCCGGCGACGGGCGCGTTGACCCCGTAGAAGGCGTAGTGGTTGCGACGTTCCCGGTACTCCGTCCTGTGGTAGATCGTGGAGTCCTCGACCTCCAGTTCGGCGAGACTCAGGTTGCGCTGGAGGTTCAGCATGTCGTCGAGGGCGTCCCACAGGCACCATTCGACGTAGCTGAACGCCGTGAGGTGCTTGTGTATCCCGGACGTGTTCGTCAACCGCACGTGCTGCACCTCGCACGTCGCGTCGAGGGGCACGAAGTACGTGGTCTGCGCCCGCACGCCCCCGCGTTCCCCCGTGATCGTGGAGTAGCCGAGCCCGTGGCGGCACTCGAACGCGTCCAGGGCGGCCCGTACCGGGGCGGACGTGGGCGTCCAGACGTCCCCGCCGTCGTTGAGGAACAGGTAGCGTCCGTCGTTGTCGGCCGGGACCGAGGCGTAGCGGAAGCGGGTCAGGCGCCGCAGCCTGGCATCACGGTAGAAGCTGTAGCCGCCGCCCCGATGGGAGATCAGGCTGAAGAAGTCCTGGCTGCCCAGGTAGTTGATCCATGGCAGGGGTGTGTCGGGCGTGGTGATGACGTACTCGCACGCGTCGTCGTCGTAGTGGCCGAACCGCATCCGGGATCGCTCTCCTTGGTCACGCCGAGTCTCCTGCCGACCACGCACCGGAGGTCCGATCCGCTCGACCGGCCGCATCCGAGGCGAGCCCCGCTGCCCGACTGCCCCAGCGTAGCCGAAACCGGGCCCGGGGTGGAACCGCTTCCATCGAGGTGTGGGAGGCTGCCACCTGCCGCGTCCCGCGACGCCCTGGGCGAACACCGGCGCATCCGCGCTCTCACCGGCGTCCCGCACGCTTTGGCCCACGGTCCAAGACCGCCCACCTGGACCGGCCCCGTCCTAGGCTGTGCCACGTCTACCGATCGCCAACCCCCATGGATCACCCACGAGGAGAGGAGGATCGAGATGGTCACACCAGCGGAGGTCGCCACCGAATTCAAGGAGTTGCACGACGCGGCCGAGGCCGTCGTCCCCGCGCCGGGCCCCAGCAACCTGCTGATCGGCACCTGGAATCTGCGGGGGTTCGGCAACGTCACGCCGTCCTGGGAGGCGCGACCGTCGGACTCGCCCAAGCGGGATTGGCGGGCCGTCGCGTTGATCGCCGCGGTGATCGGCTGCTTCGACATCATGGCCGTCCAGGAGGTGCGACGGGACACGACCGCCCTTCGTTTCCTCCTGGATCAGCTGGGCCCGGACTGGCGCGCGATCGTCTCGGACGTCAACGAGGGCGACGCCGGCAACGACGAACGGCTGACCTTCCTGTACAACACGACCCGGGTGCAGCCGTCGGGGCTCGTCGGAGAGATCGTCCTCCCGGCCGTCGCCGGCACCCCCGCCCAGCAGTTCGCCCGCAGTCCCTACGCCGTCGGCTTCGTCCGGGACGGCGTCGAGCTGATCCTGGCGACCGTCCACATCATGTGGGGCGACAAGGCCGGGGACCGGCTGCCCGAGGTGAGCGCCTTCGCGCAGTGGATGCGCGCGTGGGCGGACCGGAAGGGCGACTGGAACAAGAACCTGCTCGTCCTCGGGGACTTCAACCTCGACCGGTTGGGCGATCCGCTGTACGACGCGTTCGTCTCCACCGGCCTGTGGCCGCCCACCGTGCTCAACGACGTACCACGCACCATCTTCGACAACGACCGCGACCGTCACTTCTACGACCAGATCGCGTGGTTCGACAACGAGGTGGCCACCGCCAAGGGACACAAGCCCGGCAGTCTGCTCAGCGGACTTGCGTTCACCGGCAACGGCGGCACCGTCGACTTCCTGCCGCACGTGTTCCGGGGGTTGACGAAAACCGAGGTCTCCTGGCGCATCTCCGACCACTATCCGCTCTGGGTCGACTTCGCGCTCGCGTGACCCCCGGGTCCCAGCCTGGCCGTTTCGCTCAGGCTGGGACCCACCAGGGTCTCATCGGGGATGCCGCGGCCCCACCCCGACGATCATGCGGGAGCGCATGAACAGCACGATCGAGACGAGTGCGGCCAGCAGGCAGCCGAGCGTCGTCGCGGGCGCCCATCCCCAACCGGGGACGTGGCTCGTGCCACCGGTCGGGATGGTGATGCCGGGGACCGTGAACGTCGTCTGCGCCGTGGCCCCGGACGTGCCCGTCAGCACGACCCGGTGACTGCCCGCCGCGAAGTCCGGCGGCGCGATCCACACGAACACGGCCGTGCCGGAGGCGTTCGCCGTCACCGAACCCAGATCGACCGGCGTCGAGTACACCATGCCGGACACCTTCTCACCGGGCGCGAAACCCGTGCCGGTGAACACGTAGGACCGGCCCGTCGACGCGACGCCCACCGCGGGTGCCGCCGCCGTCCCGACCTTGACGCTCGCCTGGGCGGTCCGGCCCGAGGTGACGCCGGTCATCGTGATCGCATAGGTGCCGTCGGGAACCGCCGGCGGCATCGTCATCGTGAACGTCACCTTGCCCGACGCGTCGGCCTTCTGCGCGCCCAGTGGGGTCGGCGGGCTCACCAGGGCCACGGTGACGTTCTCACCCGGCGCGAAGCCCGTGCCGGTCACCGAGAACGAACGCCCGCTGGTCGTGACTGTGATCGCCGGGGCGCCCGGAGCCACCGGTGCGGTTGTCGGCGGCGTCGTGGATGCGGCGATCGTGACACTGGTCGATGCCGTCTTCGCGGACGTCGCCCCTGTCATCGTCACCGTGTACGTGCCAGCCGGAACGCTGGCCGGCACCGTCCCCGACCAGGTCACCACACCCTTCGCGTCCGCCGTCACCGACGCCAGGGTCACCGGGGCGGCGCCCAGCATCAACACCACGTTCACCGTCTCGTTCGGCGCGAACCCGGCGCCCGCCAACGTCACCGCACCGCCGCTCACGGTCGCCGACACCTTCGGCGCACCCGCATCCGTGCCTGGCTCCGGCGGAGCCGTCGTCTCCGGCGGCGTCGTCTCCGACGCCACAATCGTCACCGTCGTCGACGCATGGGAACCGGACGTGGCACCCGTCAACGTGACATCGTAGGTACCCGCCGGGAGGCTCGACGGCACCGGAATCGTCACCGTGCCCGACGCGTCAGCCTGCCGCGTGACCAACGGGACCGTCGTACCCGTCACCGTCAACGCCACAGTCTCACCCGGCGCGAAACCGGTCCCCGTCAGAACCTGGTTCGAGCCGGTACCGCTCACCGCCACCGCCACCTCACCCGGCGGCGCCGTCGTCGTGGTCGGCTGGATCGTGATCGTGGTCGACGCACTCAAGCCAGACGTGACACCCGTCAGGGTGACGTTGTAGGTGCCAGCCGCGAACATGCCCGGCGGCACCGGGATCGTCACCCCACCCGATGCGTCAGCGGACAAGGGCACGGGCAGCGACACGATCGAACCGTCCACGCTCAGCGTCAGGCTCTCACCGGGCGCGAACCCGGCGCCGAGCAGGAACAGGCTGGACCCGGTGCCGCTCGATGCCAGCGACGGAGCACCCGGGACGATCGGCTCCTGCGGCCCACCGAACGCGAGCGACAGCGGCGACCCGGGCACAGACAACGTGGCGCCCTGGTAGGTCACCGTCGCGAGGACCTGCACGGTCTCCGGTGTGGCATCGGTCACCGTGATCGAGGCCTTCCCGGCCGCGTCCGTGGTCACCGACGTCTCCGACAGCACCGCGTGGCTGCCCACGAGGGAGAACCCGAAGACGATGCCGATGCGGGGAGTACCGCAGGGATCCACCGCCGTGACGGCGATGGTCCACGAGTCGGTACCGTCCGCCACGACCGGAGTCGACCCGGAGGTCGGGGCCTTCGACACGCTCACCAGCGAGGCGAGGTCCGGGCTGGTTGAAGGGGCACCCGTCACGAATGCGACCCACGCCGGCGAGCCGGCTGCCGCGACACCGTCGACGGACGCCCTGACGCCGGCTTGCGCGGGGGCCTTGGCGTGTGCCGCATCGACCGTCACGGTGACGGTCGCGACACCGGCGGCATCCGTCGGCACGCTTGCGGAACCGTCGATCACCAGCGGTGCGTCGACCGTGAAGTCGACCATCGCACCCGCGGCGGGCACGCCGTCCTGGGTCGTGACCACGACGCTGGCCCGCAGCGTCTCCGGTGAGACCACCACCGTCGGATCGCCGCACCGGTAAGGATCCGCGACCACGCTCACCTGGACCGGCGCCACCGTCAGGATCGCGATGTGCGCCGCCTCCAGCGACAGCGGGAATGTCGCCGCCGCCGAACGCTGGCCGTCGTCCCCGATCGCGACGACGCTCAGCGTGCCGCTGACCGCGTCGGCCGGGGTATCCACCGTCCACGCACCCGTCGCGTCGACGGGTCCCGTGACGACCGCCGTGCCACCGCCGGCGACCGGATAGGTCACCTCGACCGTGGTACCGGCCGGGGCCGTGCCCGCGATCCACGTGGCGTTCGCCCCGTTGACCACCGGCGCCGCCGGAGGCGGCGTACCGAAGGTCACGGTCAGCGGCGAACCGGTGACCTGGTCCACACCGGCGACCGACACCGTGACCGAATAGGCGCCCGCGGCGGACGACATGACCCAGATCGTCGTGGTCCCGTCCGCACCCGTCGGCGTGATCGCCGGCTGCACCGTGACCCGCGGATCATCGGACGTCGCCCACACCCACGCCCCCGGCGCCGGCGCGCCGTCGGCGAGCACGGTGACGGTCACCACATCCTGGCCGCCGCCGGCCGGCTGACGGTCGGTCGTCACGGCCGCCGAGGCGCTCACCGTCGGTGCCGGACCGGCATCCGCGACGAACGTCAGCGACACCGGCGAACCCGGCGCGTCCTGCGTGTAGTCCTGGTAGGAGACCGTCGCGTGCACCTCGACCGTCTCGGCCGTCGTGTCGGTCACCGTGACCAACGCCCGGCCATCCGCACCCGTCTTCAGGGAGGTCGCCGACAGGACCGCATCGCCCGTCGCCGAGAAGCCGACCGCGACATCCGGTGCCGGCACGCCGCACTGATCGACGGCCGCGACCGCGACGGTCCACGATGCGCTGCCGTCGGCCGCCACGGCGCCCGGACCAGCCGTCGGGGCGTACATCAGGCTGACCAACTGGCTCAGCGGCGGCAATGTGGCGGCGGGCGTCGAGAAGCGCACGGTCGCCGGCGAATCGTCCACCGGGACGCCGCCGATCGACGCACGCACGCCCGCCTGGGTCGCACCGAGCGCCTGGGTGGCGTCGACCTTGAGGGTGATGGCCGCCTCCCCGCTCGCGTCCGTCGTCGCACTCGAGGACCCCTGGATCACCAGCGGGGCATCGACCGCGAAGTCGACCTTCACGCCCGGAACCGGGTTACCGTCCTGGTCGTTCACGTAGACGGAGGCCGGCACGGTCTGCGGGTCGACCGCCGTCGGGTTGCCGCACTGCGGCGGTGTCACCGCCACCGGGCTCGCCGGCACCCACAGATGCGTGACGAACGCCGGGGTCACGACCGTCGCGAACTCGATCGTCGACGGCGAGCCGGGCACTGCGTCCACCGGAACGCCCTTGTAAACCGCCGAGGCGGACACCTGCACCGACTCCGCCGTCGCGTCGGTCACCGTCACGACCGCTCGCCCGTCGGCATCGGTGCTCACGGTGCTGGACGACAGCACCGCATCGCCTGTCACGGTGAACGTCACCGGCGCATCGGGCAGAGCCACGCCGCATTCATCCGTCGCCTCGACCGTCGCGGTCCACGACGCGGCCCCGTCGGCCGGCACCGGTCCCGGACCCGCGGTCGGGGCGGTCGTCAACGTGAAGAACCCGTCGACGATCACCGGCATGTCCTCCAGTTGCGAGAACAGGTCACCGGCCGGCGATCCGGCCACCGCAACGCCGCCGATCGACGCCCGCACGCTCGGACCAGGCGAGGTGTTCATGCCGGTCACGTACGCCGCCGCGTCGACCCGCACGGTCACGCGGGCCATGCCGCCCGCATCCGTGTCGACCGTCGCCGGGCCGTCGATTGCCATCGGGGCGTCCACGGCGAACGTCACGGGCACACCCGCGGCCGGCGCACCGGTCTCATCGGTCACCATCACCGTCGCGGTGAAGGAGTCGTCGGACACGGTCGTCGGCTTGTCGCACTTGCCCGGCACCACGAGGATGCCCGGCACCGACAGGCTCAGCGCGCCGGTGTAGACCTGCGCCGGCACCGGGACGAACTCGATCGACGCCGAGTCGGTCTCGAGGTCGAGCCCGGCGGTCACCTGCACGGTCTCCGCGACCGTGTCGGTCACCGTCACGACCGCCTTGCCCGACGCGTCCGTCTTCACACTGGGAACCGACACGACCGCGCTGCCGGAAGCGGTGAACGCGATGTCGGCATTCGGCACCGGCGCGTCGCACCAGATCACCTCGGCGGTCGCCGTCCACGAACTGGACCCGTCGGCCAACACCGGCGAGTCGCCGGTCGGGCTCACGCTCAGCCGCGGCACCGGCGGCGCCGGGGTGGTCGCCGTGATGACGGACACCGCCACCATCGCCGGCGTGATCGTCCCGCCGCCGGCGATGGTGGCGTGCACGGACGGCATCATGGGACCCGACACGGACCCCCAGTCGACCGACAGGGCGACCGTCGCCGTCCCGTCCGCCGCCGTGACGGCGTGCGCCGACGCCGGATCGAGCACGAGCGGCGCGTCGACGCCGAACTCGACGGCCGCACCCGAAACGGGCGCGCCGACCGTGTCCCGCACCGCCACGGTCGCAGTCAACTCGGCCGGCGACTGGCCACCCATGCCCGGGCAACCGCCGTACAGCATCGACACCCCATCGGAGGACAGCGTCAACGTGCCGAGATAGACCGGCGGCGGCAGCGGCGCGAACTCGACCGTCACCGGCGAACCCGCCACGGTCATCGTCGCACCGCCGACGACCGTGGTCGCCGACACATCCACCGACTCCGCCGTCGTGTCCGTCACGATCGCCGTGGCCAGGCCGTCGGCGTCCGTCGTCACCGTCCCGGCGGACAGCACCGCGTCACCCTGGACGGCCAACGCCACGTCGACACCCGCCGCGGGCAGACCGCACTCGTCCAGCGCCGCGAACGTCACCGTCCACGACGCGACACCGTCGGCCGGGACCGGACCGGGGCCGGCGCTCGGCGCCGCCGCCATGGTCACGACCGGGGACACGAACGCACCCGTCGACTGCGCGTCCACCGTGATGGTGGCCGGCGAGCCGGACACCGGCAGGCCCTCGAGAGTCGCGCGCACCTCGAACGAGTCCGGCGCGTTCGCCGGATCGACGCTCACCTCGACCTCGGCGACGCCGTCCGGCCCGCTCATCACGGTCGCATCGCCTACGATCAGCGCCGGGGCGTCCACGGAGAAGACCACCGGCACACCGGCGGCCGGGACGCCCGTCGCGTCCGTGACGAGGACACGCGCCGTCACGCTCGTCGCCGTCGGCGCCGGCGTGGGGCACACGCTCGTGGTCGTTGTGATCACGTCACCCGACAGGGACAGCGTCCCCGTGTGACCCGACGGTGTGATGCCGGCGAACACGAGCGAGGTCGGCGACCCGATCACCGGAATCACCTGGCCCTCATAGTTGCCGCTCGCCGTGAGGTCGACGGACTCCGCCGTCGCATCCGTCACCGTGATGACCGCGCGG
>WQUE01000294.1 GCA_009785885.1 Actinomycetes bacterium | reverse complement strand
TACGTGGTGGGGACGGTGGTCCTGTTCTGGTTGTTCGGCGCCTTCGGACGGGCGCTGGAGCGGTTGTAGCCGGGCTGACATGACCTGGCTCCTCGCCGCCGCCGCCCTGCTGACCCTGGCCGTGCCCCTCGTCGTGCTGTACCGCCCGCTCGGGGACTACATGGCCTGGGTGTTCACCGCGCCCCGGCACCTGCGCGTCGAGCGGTGGATCTACCGGTTCTTGGGCGTCGACCCCGACCGTGGCCAGACGTGGCAGGCGTACCTGCGCTCCATCCTCGCGTTCTCCGCGACGGGCCTCGTGCTGCTGTACGCCCTGCAGCGGCTGCAGCCGTGGCTGCCCTACTCGCTGGGGCTTCCGGCGGTCAGACCCGACACGGCGTTCAACACTGCCGCTTCCTTCGTCGGCAACACCAACTGGCAGTCGTACGAGCCGGAGTCCACGGTCGGCTACACGGTGCAGGCGGCGGGGCTCGCGGTGCAGAGCTTCGTGTCGGCGGCGGTCGGCCTGTGCGTTGCGATCACGCTGGTCCGCGGCCTCGCGGCCCGGCGGGGCGACGCCGTGGGCAACTTCTGGGTCGATCTCATCCGCTGCACTCTTCGCCTGCTGGGGCCGCTGGCCGTGATCGTCGCGGTCGTGTTCGTCGCGGGTGGCGTCGTGGAGAACCTCGCCGGTTTCACGCCCGTGACGACGGTGGACGGCGGCACGCAACTGATCCCGGGCGGGCCGGTGGCCTCGCAGGAGGCCATCAAGATGCTCGGCACAAACGGGGGCGGTTTCTTCGGTGCCAACTCCGCGCACCCGTTCGAGAACCCGAGCGCCTGGACGAACCTGTTCCAGGTGTACCTGCTGCTCGTCATCCCGTTCGCGCTGCCGCGCACGTTCGGGGCGATCGTCGGCGACCACCGGCTCGCGTACACGATGCTCGGCGCGATGGTCACGCTGTTCGTCGTCGCCTACGCCGTCATGACCTGGTTCGAGGTCGCCGGGGGTGGCAGTGCGACACGGTTGGCGGGCGCGGCGCTGGAGGGCAAGGAGCAGCGGATCGGCGTCATCGGCTCGACGCTGTTCACGACGGCCACCACCGGCACGTCCGGCGGTGCGGCCAACTCCGCACTCGGGTCGTACACCACGTTCGGGGGACTCGTCGCGATGTGCCACATGCTCGTCGGCGAGATCTCACCCGGCGGGATCGGCGCGGGACTGTACGCCATGCTGAACATGCTCGTCATTTCGGTGTTCCTGGCCGGCCTGTTGCTGGGTCGGGCGCCGAGCCTGCTCGGCAAGCGCCTGGGCGTGCGGGAGATCGTCCTGGCCAGCCTGTTCACCCTCGTGCTGCCCGTGCTGTCGCTCGGGGGCCTGGCGATCAGCTACGCCATCCCGCCTGTCCGGGCCGAGATCCTGGCGAACTCCTTGGGTGGGGCCGGCCCGCACGGTCTGTCGGAGTCCCTGTACGCGTTCATCTCGGCGTCGGTGAACAACGGGTCGGCGTTCGCCGGGTTCGCGGCGGGCACCCCCTACCTGAACACCGTCCTCGGGGTGATCATCCTGCTGGGGCGTTTCCTGCCGATCGCGCTGGTGCTCGCGCTGGCCGGCGCGTTCGCGCGGCAGGACGCCGTGACCACCGCGGCCGATCTGCCGGTGCACCGACCACAGTTCGTCGGCCTGCTCATCGGGGTGATCCTCATCGTGGCGGTGCCCACGTTCTTCCCGCTGCTCGCAGCCGGACCCCTCGCGGAAGGCCTCAGGTAGGCCATGTCGGGTTCCACAGCGGGCGACACGCCGGGCCGGGGGTGGCTCCAGGCGTACGGGCACACGCCCCGCAGCCTCACGGTGAGCGCGATTCGCATGCTGCACCCCCGGGTCCAGTGGCACAACCCGGTGCTGTTCGTCGTGATGGTTTGCGCCGCGGTGACGACCCTCGCGGCACTCGTCGGGACGATCATGCGGACCGAGCCGTCCTCGGGGGGCACGCCGCAGCCGCCGGGTTTCGCGTGGATCATCGCCGGCTGGCTGTGGCTGACGCTCATTGCCGCGAACGTCGCCGAGTCGCTGTCGGTGGGCCGCGGGCGTTCCGGCACGGCATCGCTGCGCCTGACCCGCCAATCCCAGGCGACGCGCCGCGTCCGCCACTACGACCCGGTGCGGAACCCGTCCGCCAGCCGGGCCGAGCTTGAGGACGTCGACTCCACGCACCTGCGCCCGTCGGACGTGGTGCTGGTGGAGGCGGGTGACGTGATCCCGGCCGACGGCGACGTCATCTGGGGTGCGGCCCTGGTCGACGAGTCGGCGATCACCGGCGAATCGGCCCCCGTCATCCGCGAGTGCGGTGGCGACCGGAGCGCCGTCACCGGCGGCACGGTGGTCCTATCCGATCACCTGGTCGTCCAGGTCACCGCGCGTCGCGGGGCGACGGCGGTCGACAAGATGATCCGGCTCGCCGAGGGCCTGCACCGCCAGAAGGCACCCAACGAGCTGGCCCTGTCGGCGCTGCTGGCGTCGTTTTCGATCTCGTTCGTGCTGATTGCCCTGACCGTGAACGTGATCGTCGCCCCGGAGTCACCGCCCGTGTCGATCCCCGTGCTGGCGGCGATGGTGGCGTGCCTGATTCCGACGGAAATCGCGGCGCTGATGTCCGTCACGGGCACGGCCGGCATGTACCGACTGCTGACGCAGGGCGTGCTGATCGACTCGGCGCACGCGCTGGACTTGGCGGGCGACATCACCACGGTCCTGTTGGACAAGACGGGCACGATCACGCGCGGCGACCGGCGGGCCCGGCGGTTCGTCCCGGCGAGCGGCGTCGACATGGAACGGTTCGTGGAGGCGGCAGTGCTCGCGTCGATCGACGACCCGACGCCGGAGGGCCGCTCCACGCTGCAGCTGGCTGCCGAGCAGGGCTTCGAGGTGCCGGAGACCCGGGCGACGGGGCGCGTCATCCGCTTCAGCGCCCAGACGCGCATGTCGGGACGCGATCTGCCCGGCGGCACGATGATCCGCAAGGGCGCCGAGTCGGCCGTGCTCGCCTGGCTGAAGCGTGTCGGCTGTGCCCCGTCGGCCGACGTCCTTGAGGACCTGCACGCCAAGACTGAGGCCATCGCCACCACGGGGGGCACCCCGCTCGTCGTCGCGATCAAGCCACCGACCCAGCCCGCGCGCGTGCTTGGTGTGATCCACTGCCGGGACGTGGTCCAGCCCGGCATGCCGGAACGGATCGGGCAGTTGCGGGCGCTGGGTATCCGCACCGTGATGGTGACGGGCGACAATCCGCTGACCGCCCAGGCGATCGCCGCCGACGTGGG
>WQUE01000293.1 GCA_009785885.1 Actinomycetes bacterium | reverse complement strand
AGGCGTCGGGGTTCACGAGCACGGTGAAGTACAAGGTGACCGGTTCGGTGAGGTCGCCGATCGTCCAGGTCAGGGTCGTGCCGGTGAGCGAGGCGGTCGTACCGGTTGGCGGGCTGATCGCTTCGAGGGTGGTGTGGGCGAGCAGGGCGGCGAGGTCGTCGGTGACGGTCACGTCGCCGACGGTGCCCCCGTGGGGGGTGGCGGTGAGGGCGTAGGTGATGGCCTGGCCGGGTTGGACCTCGGCGCCGGCGGCCGGGTCGGATGTTTTCGCGAGGGTCCAGCCGGGTGTGGCGGGTTGCGGCGGGGTGGCATGCGTGACGGTGCATGGGTCGGTGAGCGCGCACGCCTCGGGTGGGATCGGTTCGTCGCCGGGGCCACTGCCCAGGCCGACGACGGCGTTCACGAGCGTGGCGTCCCAGGCGTCGTCGTTCACGGTGACGGTGTACGTCAGCGTGAGTGCACTCGCCAGGTCCCCGATCAGCCAGGTCAGGGTCGTGCCGGTGAGCGAAGCGGTCGTGCCCGCCGGGGCGTGGACGGTGCCAAGGGTGGCGTGCGCCAACACCGTGGACAGGTCGTCGTCGACGAGCGCGACCGGGATGTCGCCGACGGTCGGCGTCGCGGTGATCGTGTACGTGATCACGTCGCCGGGCCGCACGGACGTGCCCGGGGCCGGGTCGGACGTCTTCGCCAGGGTCCACGCCCCCGGCTGGGCGGGCGGCAGGAGGAACGTGTTCACGAAGTCGAGCGACGGCATCGGCCGCGCCGGGTCGTCGTCCGAGGCGTTCACGAACACCTGCAGGGCCCCGCTCGGATCGGAGCTGGTGATCGTCGTCGTCACGGTCAGCACGCCGGCGCCGGCCTCGGTCACGGCCAGGCACAGGTGGTACACCGTCGGGTCGTACGTCATCCCGGTCACGCCGGGATCGGGCACGACCTCGCGCGCCTGGTAGCAGTACGTGTGCCCGGCGTCGGCCTGGGTGAGCACCACCCCGTCGGGCAGCGGGACCATGGTCTCGCTCAGCCCGTCGGCGAGGGTCTGCGCGTTGGCCCACGTCGTCCCGGACAGCGGCACGCCGAGGGCGTCGGCGCTGTCCTGGTCGTCGGGCACGAGGGCGAACGCGAACTGGCCCGGCACCGCCGTGGCGCCGTGCAGGACGGTGCCGAGATCGAGCGACCACGTGACCGTCCCCGTGACGTAGGTGTTGAGGAACGCACTGTTGCCGTCGTACACCGCGTCGGCGACGAGCTGCCCCGCGCCGTCGTCGGTGACGGTGATCGTCACGGTCGCGGTGACCCCGGAGTACGCCACACCCGGGATGGGTGT
Organism: Actinomycetes bacterium; assembly: GCA_009785885.1. Lineage (GTDB taxonomy): Bacteria > Actinomycetota > Actinomycetes > Propionibacteriales > Propionibacteriaceae > WRGV01. The sequence goes on along the minus strand of WQUE01000293.1, from coordinate 1,979 downwards.
CGCGGGCATGTCCTCGGTGACCGCGTACTCGTACGTCCCGGGTGCCGTGAACGTGATCGCGCCGAAGCCGAACGATCCGGCCGCGGTCACCGTCGCGGACGTCGACGCCGGCAGCGGCGCACCCGGCGTGAGCGCCCTCAGCGTGAAGTCGAACGCATCGCCGGCCCAGGCGCGTCCGGTGAGCGTCTTGGAGAACACCGGGGTGTAGCTCACCGGGGCCGGGGCGTACGTGTTCGTGAACGTCACCGACGGCGTCCCACCGTCCCGCGAGTCGAACGTCGCCACGGCGGCGCCGGCCTTCGTGATCGTCGTCACGACGTACAGCTGGCTCGTCGCCGGGTCCAGCGACACGGCGAGGTCGGCGGTGTAGACGCTGCTGTCGTACGTGACGCCGCCGAGCGTCCCGGCGTTCTCGGTGATCGAGTAGCGGTAGTGCCGCCCGATGTCGGCCTGCGTGAGGTTGAACTCGCCGGGCAGGCGGGTCAGGCCCGGGTCCCCCCCGGGGCCCTCGCCGTCGGCCACGGTCCCCGCGCACGCGACACCGAGCAGGGCTTTCACGCAGGAGGCGGTGTCCAGGCCGGCGATCGTGAACGAGAACTCGCCGACGGCCAGGGCGCGCCCGTCGAGCTGCTTGGCGACGTCCAGGCCGTCGAACGCCAAGTGCGCCTCGAACGTGTTCGTGAACGGCGCCACGTCACCCGTGGTGCCGCGCACCGTCACGGACGCCCGGAGCGCCCCGGCGGCGTCGGGATCGGTGACGAGCACGTCGTAGACGGCGGTGTGGCCGTCGTAGGTCAACCCCGGTGCCCCCACCGGCGGGACGTCCTCGTCGACCCAGAACTGGTACGCGCCGGGCTTGGTGAACGTCAACGGCCCGAAGCTGACCGCGGCGTCGCCGCCGGCGAAGTCCGCCGCCGTGACGGTCGCCACGGTGGACGCCGGCAGGGCGACGGTGCCGGCGGTGAGCGCGGTGGCCGTGGCCGCGTCGCCCGGGCTGAGCGTGAACGTGAACGAGTCGGTGGGAAGCACAGGCCGTCCGGCCAGCGTCTTCGTGGCGTCCAGGCTCACCTGGACGGGCGCCGGGTCGTAGGTGTTGACGAACGTGCGGTCGGCCTCGTTCACGTGGGCCCACGCGCCCACGCTCGCCTGGCAGCCGCCCAGCGGCGCGGCGGGCGTGATGGACGACGCCGCGGTCTCGCAGTTGGTCACGTCCAGCGTGATCACGCCGGCGCCGTCCACGCCGACGGCGATCGCCCAGAACCAGGTCTGCGTCGAGTACGTCAGGCCCGGACGAGCCGGGGTGCCGGCCTCGTCGGCCCGGTAGAACCAGGTGTGCCCGGCGTGCGCGGCGGTGATGTCGAGCTCGGGTCCGAACAGGGCCTGGCCGGACGAGGTGGCCGTGATGCCGCCCGGAGCGGGGGCGACGCCGTCCATCGTCGGGGCCGGCGGGGCCGCGCCCGCGGGTCCGGCGAGATCGACGCCGACGTAGGCGAACGTGAACTGGTAGTCCAGGGTGGGCGGACGGGTGGTGCCCGTGGAGACGTCGTCGATCACCTTCGTCGCCTCCAGACGTCTTTGGATGTTCGACGGGTCGAACCGGTTCGCGAACGTCGCGGTCGCGGCCGTTCCGGTGGCGGGGCTGCCGTCGTCCCCCAGGGCGCGGGCGAGGGCGGTGGTCGCGCGGAGCTGGCCACTTCCGTCGTCGGTCACGGTCACGGTCCAGACGTAGGACGCCTGGGAGTACGTGACCCCGGGGGCCGGACCGTCGGACGATTCGGTGATGGCGTACCGGTACGTGCCCGGGGAGGAGAACGTCTGCGCCGGGAAGGTGAGCGTGCCGTGGCTCGCCGAGTCGGACGTGAACGGGGCGGTGACGCACGTCGCGGTCGCCCCGCCCAGTGGGCACAGCTGCGCCCTGAACGTGTCCGAAGGTTGCCAGTTGCGCCCCGACAAGGTTTTTTCGGCGCTGGTGGCCGCTT
>WQUE01000292.1 GCA_009785885.1 Actinomycetes bacterium | reverse complement strand
GGACGAGGGCGTACCCGGCGCGCACGGCCACCCCCGGCGCGGCGAACGGGTGCGTCCGGCGCTTGGGGTCCCCGGCGCGCACCATCGTGCCCGTGGACCGGCGTACGCCGGCGATGCCCTCCAGCAGTTCGTTCTGGCCGTTCCCGGCGAGTCCGGCGACGCCCAGGATCTCCCCGGCGTACACGTCCAGGTCGACGGGGCCGACCGTGCGGCCCACGCGGAAGTCACGCAGCCTCAGTTGCTCGTGGCCTTCGCTCCGGTCGATGCCGGACGGTTTCTTGGGGAACAGCGACTCCAGCTTGCGTCCCACCATCAGGGAGACCAGTTCGTCCGGGTTCGTCTCGCCGACTTGGCGCACCCCGACGGACACCCCGTCCTTCAGCACCGTGAAGGAGTCGCACAGGTCGAACAGTTCGCTCATGCGGTGGGAGATGAAGATGATGGCGCGACCGGCGTCGCGCAGGGCGCGGATCGCCGCCATGAGGCTTTCCACCTCGGCCTCGCGCAGGCCGGAGGTGGGCTCGTCGAGCACGAGCACGCGGGGGTCGTCGACCAGGGCCTTCGCGATCTCGACGTTCTGGCGGTCGGCGAACGGCAGGTCGCGGACCATCGCGTCCGGGGAGATCGACGAGGAGAGCTGGCCGAGGGCGCGGACGGCCCGCTCGCGCACCTTGGTCCCGGCGACCAGGCCGAGCGCGGTCGGCTCCCGGCCGATGGAGATGTTGTCGGCGACGGACAGGTGGGGGAACAGCGACAGCTCCTGCGTCACCATGCTGATGCCGGCGGCGCGGGCCTCGGATGGGCCGTAGTGAGTCTGGGGCACGCCGTCGATGATGATCTGCCCGCCGTCGGGGACGTACGTCCCGGACAGCACCTTGAGCAGCGTGGACTTGCCGGCGCCATTCTCGCCGACCAACCCGATGATGGTGGCCGGCGGAATGGCGAAGTCGACCTCGGTCAGCGCGTGCACGCCGCCGAAGCTCTTGGAGATGCCCCGGAGCTCGACGATGGTCTCGCCGGGCTCCGGGGCGTCGTGGGTTGCTGCCATCGTCACTTGGCGTAGTGCTGCTGCAGGAAGTCGGCCGGCAGCTTGGTCGGCAGCCACAGGCTGTCGTTCAGGTCGGCCTTCACGTTCGCCGCGAGCGTGTCCGCCGTGATCACCGGGATGTCGAGGTTGATCGTGCCGTTGGTGCTCGGGTCGGTCCCGCCGAGCGCCTTGAGGCCGGCGTCGAGCGCATCGATGACGAGCTGCGGCGGGGACGCGAACGCCCACGACTGGAACCCGGCCTGCGAGGTGGACAGGGACTGCCACGCCTTCAGGAAGCCGTTGCTGGCCTCGCCCGGGATCGGCAGAACCTTCATGTTGAGCTGCTGCATCGCCGCGATCGCGCCGAGAGACGCGTCGCCGCCCTGCGAGTAGACGGCCTTGATCTCCGAGCCGTGCTGCGCCAGCAGGGTCGCCGCGGCGGTCTGGGCCGTCGCCTTGTCCCACTTGGTGTCGGCGCGGCCGACGATCGTGATGCCGGCCGCGGCGAACGCCTGGTCGGCGCCCTTCTGGCGGGCGTCGGACGTCGGGTTGCCCTGGATGCCGTCCATGCTGATGATCTTGTCGCCGCTCTTCAGCTGGCCGATCAGCCACTGGGCGCCCAGTTCACCGATCTTCTGCTGATCCTCGACGACGTGGATCGCGTAGGGGCTGGACGTGTTGCTGTCGAAGTCGACGACCTGGATGCCCGCCTGCTGGGCCTGCTGGATCACCGGGTTGAGCGCGGCGACGTCGTTCGCGTCGATCAGGATGAGGTTCACGCCCTGCGTGATGAAGTTGGAGATCTGCGAGATCTGCGTCGGCGTGTCACCGTTGCCGTCGGCCACCGCCAGGCAGGTGATCTTGTCCTTGTAGGTGTTGTCGCAGGCGTTCTGGAACTCCTGGTTCACCTGCGTGCGCCACGTGTTCGCCGTGAACGAGTTGGCCAGGGCGACCTTGTACGGGCCGTCCTTCTTCGGGGCCAGCCAGGTGGGACCGGCCGGCGCCTGACTGGACGAGGACGTCGTGACCGCCGGCGCGCTGCTGCTGGTGCTGGTGGTCGTGGTCGTGTTGCCCGAGTTGCTCGCCGTGGAGCAGCCCGTCATCGCGACGGCCGCGAGGAGCGCGATGGATGTGATGGACAGGGTCCGCATGCTCTTCTGCATTGAGAAACCATCTTCCGTGATAGGTCGGGTGGGATGATCACCGAGGCTGGGTGGTCGAGGGCTTCGCCTCACCCAGAATGCCCGGGGCTAACTCCGCAGGGACCGGGCGTTCGCCCAGTCCGTGCGTACCTGGATCGACGAGGAAGACGCGGCCGGCGAGCGGCTCGTCGTCTTCGGGGCCCCGCGCGGACGTCACCACAAGGACGTCGAGACGCGGGCCGGCGAACATGCAGCTCGTCATGCGGCTCACCGGGAACCGCAGGTCGAGCAGGAGACGGCCGTCCGGGGCGTACCGGACGACGCGGTGGCCCTGCCACTTCGCGCCCCAGACGCACCCCTCGGCGTCGACCGTGAGCCCGTCGGGGACGTACTGGCCCTGCGGGTCTTCCGCGAACACCCGCGGGTTGCGAAGGACGCCCGTGTCGGGGTCGAAATCGAGGCTGAGGATCTGCCACGTCTTGGAGTCGGTGTAGTACATGGTGCGGTTGTCCGGGCTCCAGCCGAGGCCGTTGGACGTGATGATGTCGTCGAACACCACCTGGACGCCGGCGGCGTCGACGCGGTAGAAGCGGCTCGTCGGATCGGTCTCCGGGTCGTGCATCGAGCCGAACCACAGGCGTCCCGCCCGGTCGGTCTTGCCGTCGTTCAGGCGGTGGTCGCTCCGGTGCTCCACGACGACGCCCTGTTGCAGCGCACCGGTCGCCGGGTCGAGGACGCCCAGCCCGCCTCGCAGCCCGCACACCAGGCGGCCCGCCTCGTCCGGGACGACGAAGCCGACCTCGGACGGGGTGGCCCACTCCTGGGCGCCCGTGCCGTCCAGGTTCGCGGCACGTACGCGGCGACCCGTGATGTCGACCCAGTACAGGCGTTGCTGCGCCTCGTGCCACCACGGCCCCTCGCCCAGGCGGTCGCGGTCGTCGAGGTCCAGGAGGTCGTACGCGGCCTCACGCGTGAGGGTCATCGGAACTCCCTTCCGACTCGGGCAAGCGGCGACTCCCGTCGCCGCCAAGCGTCGCCCCGGTGCAAACGCTTGCGCGGGACTCTACCCGGGCGGCGCGGCGAGGGTCAACCGGACGGGGCGTCCGTTACCACATCGTGACAATAACGCCCCCT
>WQUE01000291.1 GCA_009785885.1 Actinomycetes bacterium | reverse complement strand
GTGGGGTGGATGATGTACCCACTTATCACAATTGGGTAACGATTCAGCTGACGGCGTGACCGGCCCCGACAGCCACCCGGCTCACCGGACGGGACCTGGCCTCAGCTCAGGGGCGCATCACGGGCGGGTTCAGAACGACGGCGGCCGGGTCGGCGATGCCCCGGTAGAGGGTGGCCGGGTGGCCGGGGCGTCCGGTGCGCGTCGCGACGGGGACCAGGAAGCCCGGCGTGCCGGTCACCTTGCGGGCGAAGTTGCGCGGGTCGAGTCGGACGCCCCAGACGGCCTCGTAGACGGCGCGCAGGTCGGCGATCGTGAACTCCGGCGGGCAGAACGCGGTGGCCAGGCCGGAGTATTCCAGCTTCGCGCGGGCGCGCTCCACCCCGGCGGCGAGGATCGTCCCGTGGTCGAACGCCAGCGGGGGGACGTCCGCGTACGGCACCCACTGCGCCGCAGTCGCGTCCCCACCGCCGCGGGGGATTCCGGTGAACGGCGACAGGGCGAGGTACGCCACGCTCAGCACCGGTCCGCGGGGGTCACGGTCGAGCGGGCCGAACGTCGCCAGCTGCTCCAGGTGCCCGGCGGCGTCCACGCCTGTCTCTTCGGCGAGTTCCCGCAGCGCGGCCCGGGGTAGCGTCTCGCCGTCGAGGACGAAGCCGCCCGGCAGGCACGGTCGTCCCCGGTACGGTTCCAGCGCCCGCGTGGCGAGCAGCACCATGAGGTCGCCGCCCGCGACGGTCAGTGCGACGACGTCCACCGCCACGGGCAGGCGGACGGCCGTGCCCGGCACTGCCACAGGTTCGGTCATGGAGCCAGGCTACCACCGGAATCATGTCAACTTGACATCTCCAACCGGGACGCCTACCGTTGATTGTGTCAAAGTGACATCATCAGAGAGGGGACCATCATGGCGATCATCAAGAACTACCTCGCGGTAAGCCATTTCCAGGGCACGCCGACGGCCTACGCGGTCCATCTGCGGCAGGGGGAGGTGGTGCACGAGGGCGTCGGACGGGCATTCTGGTTCCGTCCGGCGACGTCCGCGCTCAGCGAGGTGCCGGTCACCGACCAGGAACTGCCGCTCATGGTGCACGCCGCGACGTGCGACCACCAGGTCGTCAGCGTGCAGATCGGCCTGACGTACCGGTTCGCCGATCCCACGGTGGCGGCGGGCCGGCTCGACTTCGGCATCGTGCCGCCCCGCACGCCCGACGCCCCCGACGGCCGCACGCAGGCCGCGGCCGTGCTCGCGGGCCTGGCCCAGTCGCTGGTCGTCGCGGACGTCCGGGAACGCCCACTCGACGCGGTCGTTGTCGGGCTCGAACGCCTCAAAGACGTCCTGGCCGGCGGCTTCGCGGCGGATGTCCGGCTGCGCGAGACGGGCGTCGCCCTCGTCGACCTCCACGTGCTCGCGATCCGCCCCAGCGCGGACATCGAGAAGGCGCTGCAGACGCCGCTACGGGAGCGCCTCCAGTCGGAGGCGGACGCGGCGACGTACGAACGGCGGGCCCTCGCGGTCGAACGCGAGCGGACCATCTCCGAGAACGAACTCGCCAGCAAGATCGAACTCGCCGTCCGCACGGAACGTCTCGTCGCCCAAGAGGGCGCCAACGCCCGGCGCCGCGCCGAGGAGGAAGCCGCCGCCGCGCTGATCGCGGCGCAGGCCGAGGCCGAACGCCGGCGACTGGAGGCGGAATCCGAGGCCGCCGCGATCCGTCTGAAGGGCGCGGCGGAGGGGGAGCGGACCGCGGCGCAAATGGCCGCCTATGCGGGCATCGACGAGGGGAAGCTGTCGAGCCTGGCACTGCGCGACCTGGCGCAGGGGTTGCGCGGCCTGCACCTGGAGCATCTCACGATCACACCCGACCTGCTGACGCAGGCGCTCGCCGGATTGAGGCGCTGACATGGGCAGCGACCAGACCGCCCCGCCACGCACGCAGCGGCGCCGGGCGGTGATCGTCCACCGCCGCACCGAACTGGACGCCCTGATGGACCGGCACGTCACGCGCGGCCAGGTCGAGTTCTTCCTGGCGTCCCGGGGACGGACCCTCGCCGACGTCCAGGCACGGCACGACCGCGTCACGCAGACCCGGCGCGCCGTGGTCGCGGGCGTCGGCGACGACTGGGTGGTGGGGCAGGTCGAACGGTCGGACCTGGCGTCGTACCTGTTCGCACCCGAGGACACGATCGTCGTCGTGGGTTCGGACGGGCTCGTGGCCAACGTCGCCAAGTACCTGGCGGGCCAGCTGGTCATCGGCATCGACCCCTCCCCGGAGGAGAACCCGGGCGTCCTCGTCCGGCACGGCGTGACCGCGGGTCTGTCGCTGCTGCGCGACCCGTCGCGGGCGAACGTCGCCGAGCTGACCATGGTCGCCGCGACGACCGACGACGGCGCCCGGCTGACCGCCCTGAACGAGATCTACGTCGGGCACGAGACCCACCAGTCGGCCCGGTACGTGCTCCGCGTGCCAGAAGGCGAGGAGCGGCAGTCCAGCTCCGGGGTCATCGTGGGAAGTGGCGCCGGGGCGACCGGGTGGTGCGCCTCCCTGGCGCATGACCGCGGCCTCGCCGGGCTGCCCGCGCTCACCGAGACGGCGCTCGCGTGGTTCGTCCGTGAGGCGTGGCCGTCGCCGCTCACCGGGGTGTCGTTGACGTCCGGACGCCTGGACCCCGGGGCGACCATCGGCCTCCGGGTGGAGTCCGACGAGCTGGTCGTGTTCGGCGACGGCATCGAGTCCGACCGGCTACGGGTGTCGTGGGGCCAGGTCGTGACCGTCGCCCCGAGTGCCGTGCCGCTGCGTCTTGCCTTGTGAGCACCTCGATTGCCGATGCGGGGCCTGGCAGGCGACGGCCTCAGTCGGCCCAGTGCCGGCGCAGGCCGGCGGCGACGCGGTCGTACGTGGCCTCGGGGACGACCCCACCGATGCGGCGGACACGGTCCGGGTCGAGACGGACGATCCGGTCGACGCGGACGTGGCTGTCGCGGCCCGTGGCGTCCCAGTCGCCACTGCCGAGGTCCACCCAGTAGCGGCCCGCGGAAGCCTCCTGGCGCGCGTCCGCGTCGTGGTCCACGCTGGACAGCGGCAGGCCGAGCAGCCAACGCCCGTCGCGTCCGATCACCAGCACGGGACGGTCCTTGCCCTGGCCGTGATCCTCCTCGTACGGCACCCACGCCCACACGACCTCGCCCGGATCGGCCAGGTGCCCCGGATGCGGGGCGTAGGTCAACCTGGGCAGGCCGGCGTAGTCGCCCGGGTAGCCGTCGCCCGGGCGGGTCGCCCCGGCCGGCTTCGGCGGTACGCGCGACT
>WQUE01000290.1 GCA_009785885.1 Actinomycetes bacterium | reverse complement strand
CGACGGCGCTCGGCCGGGCGATCGTCGACGGCGACCCGGAGATCGACATGGAGGTGATCGGCCGTCGCGTCACCGGCACGCGCCGGCTGTACCTCGATCCGGACTTCAAGATCGCCTACCGGGTGAACATGGTGCAGATCGTCCGGGATCCGTCCGGGGCGGAGATCCAGCGGCGGGACCTGACGAAGGCGATGCCGAACGTGACCGGGGATGCGGTCGTCTCCTGGACGGGACGCCGCTTCGACAAGCACGAGACGATCCGCAAGTTCGTGTTCGCCCGGGCGATGCAGATCAAGCACGTCAACGGGCTGACGTTCGATTTTCTGTACGCCATGGCGAAGGATCTCGCCGACACGAACACGCTGATGTTCGTCGGCGGCGGGCCGAAAGGCAACGAGCCGCTGGTGTTCAGCCAGGGCGGCGAACCGTACCGCGGGTTCCTGGAGGGACGGATCGACGGCGACCGGTACTGCCTGATCCTGCACCTGACGAACCTGGAAGTGAAGGTGGGCGCATGAACCTCGACGAGTCGACGATGCTCTCCGTGCACGGCTACCGCGAGGGCAGCGCCGAGGCCGCCGATCCGGCCGACGCCGCACGCGCCATCGCCTACAAGCGGGATGTCGCCCGCACCTACATCCCCCTCACCCCCGAGCAGATCGACTTCCGCCTGGGTGGGACCGAGTTCATCGTGACCCGCAAGTACGACGGCGAGATGAACGTGTTGTTCTTCGACGGGCAGCAGGCCGCGATCATCAACCGGTCGGGGCGAGTTCGCACCGGCCTGGCGTGCGTCGAGGACGCCGCCGCCGCGCTGCGGGCCGCGGGTGTGAAGCAGGCCGTCGTCCCCTCCGAGCTGTACCTGGACGAGACGGATGGACGCACGCGCGTGTTCCAGGTGATGGGGGCCCTGGCCGACGAGTCGCGGACGGGGGCGCTGCGCCTGGCCCCGTTCGACCTGCTGGAACTCGACGGCGCGGCGTTCTCGCCCGGCTCGTACGCGGATACGCATGCCGCGCTGACCAGGCTGTTCGCCGCGGCGGCGCTTGTCGCCCCGGTGCAGGCGAAGCCGTGCCGTACCAAGGCCGAGGTGAAGGACGTCTATGCCGCGTGGGTCGAGCAGGAGGGCGCCGAGGGCCTGGTCGTGCGCACTGAGCTGCCGTTGGTGTTCAAGATCAAGCCGCGCCACACCCTTGATGTCGCGGTCGTGGGCTACTCGGAGAGCGCGGACGACCCGGACGCCGTCCGGACCCTGCTGCTCGCGCTGATGCCGGCGCCGGGGGAGTACCAGATCATCGGCCGGACCGGCAACGGGTTCGGCGAGGACATCAAGCGGGACCTGCTGCGCACGCTGTCGGGCTTGACCGTGGAGTCGTCCTACATCGAGGCCGACTCGAACCGTGTGGCGTTCCACATGGTGCGCCCGCAGATGGTGATCGAGCTGCTGGTGAACGATGTGCTGTTCGACACGCTGACCGGCTACATCGAGAACCCCGTGCTCGCCTTCGAGCACGACCGGTTCGTGCACAAGGCGAGCGTGCGCGGCATCAGCGTCGTGTCGCCGGTGTTCGTGCGAGTCCGCGAGGACAAGACGGCCACTGCTGAGGACGTCCGGTTGTCCCAGATCGACGATCTCGCGTACGTCGCCCCGGCGGCCCTGGCGGCGTCCACCGCGTTGCCCGCGTCGGATCTGCTGCGCCGTGAGGTGTATGTCAAGGAGGCCGGGGCGAAGCTGATGGTGCTGAAGTTCATGGCCTGGCGCACGAACAAGCCGGGTCCGGTGTTCCCGGCGTACGTGTTCCACCTGACGAACTACAGCTCCGACCGCAAGGACCCGCTGCAGCGCGAGGTGGCGATCAGCGACGACGAGGCGCAGATCCGGGCGATCTTCGACGCGAGCGTGGAGGCGAACGTGAAGCGGGGCTGGGTGCGCGTGGAAGCGTGACCGGCGCGAGACGCCGATATCGGCACATATATATCTTTTCTGCTGCCCCGTGCCTGACACCGCCAAGAGCAGAATTCCGGCGCGCCGTTGACACCCCGATTGGGTGCCGATAAGATGAGACGAGACCCCGAGAAACACTAAATTCGTATTCTTTTCGTAGAATTGCGTGTTTCTGCCAAGTGCGAGGAGCAAGATGATGTTCCGTATCGGTGCCGCGCGTGTGGCGCGCACATTGTCGATTTCTGCGATGGCGGTCGCGATGCTGGCGGGCATCGGCCTGCCGTATGCGGCGGCGGGGCCAGGTGACCCCGTGACGACGGTGGACCGGCTGAGCGTCGACAAGCCGACCCAGGCGACCACCGTCGACGGCTCGGGAGGCAGCGCTTCGCTGACCACGGTGATGCAGGGCAGCACGGTGAACCCCGTGATCGACGTGGCGTTCGTGCTCGACACGACCGGTTCGATGTCGTCCAAGATCGCGACGATGTCCCAGGGGCTGTCCCAGTTCGCGCAGAACATCGCGAGCGCCGGCGGCAAGGACCTGGCGTTCGGCATCTACGTCTTCGGTGACCTCAACGTGAGCGAGTGCACCGCCACGCCCGACGTCCAGAGGTGGGAGCTGCCGCTGACGCCGCTCGGGGGCACGACGACGATCAACACGGTGGTGAACCGGTTGAACAACTTGCCCCGCAACAACGGGTGCGACTCGCCGGAGGATTCGATCTGGGCCGGTTTCACGGTGTCGGCCACCGCGCCGTGGCGCGCGGGCGCCCAGCGCGAGGTGATCGTCGTGACGGACTCGCCCGGGAAGGAAAACAGCGGCAACGTCAACGGCCAGGCGGCCACGCTGGCCAACTGGAAGGCGTACGCGACCGCCAACAACATCCATGTCACCATCGTCCCTGCGCCCGCCGCGACGACCAGCGGCGGCGCGGGAACCAAGTCGCAGATCGAGATGGCCAATACCTTCGGGTCCGATGCCAGCGCCGTGCTCGACAGTGCGTCCGCGTACGTCTCCTACCTCACCAACCAGATCGTGTTCCAGAACGGCGCCGCGATCAGCTTCACGATCGTCCCGAAGCTGACGGTGACGTACGCCGATGGGACCACGTCGACGGATGCCATCGTGACGTCCACCCCGTCGGTGGCGACGACGGTGGGCGCGTCCGCGCCGGTGGCGTTCACGCTGGAGGCGTCGTTGGTTCCGGTGGCGGACATCGCGCGGCCGGGTGCGACGACGACGGTGTATCAGGAGTTCGTCGACCAGCGCTCGGGTTCGATTGTGGCGCGGCAGACGATCACGCTGACGGCGCCGGCCGCGCAGACGGCGAATGTGGTGTTTGTGGATGATGATAATGGTG
>WQUE01000289.1 GCA_009785885.1 Actinomycetes bacterium | reverse complement strand
CGTCTGGCTGCGGCCGCCGACCGGGCCGACCGTGTACCCCGACGGCAGACCCGCCACCAGATAGCTGGTCGCCGACACATACGACGTGGTCGTGGTCCCGATCGTGCCCTTCAGCGTCGACGGCTGGCCCAATCCGTCGTAGCCGAACGCCAGCGTCTCCGCCGGCAACGGCCCGGCCGCCGGCAACACCTGCGACGCGACCGAACCATCCGGGTTGTACGTCGTCGAGGTGGTGTAGGTGCCGGCCAGCTTCGCGTCGACCAAGCCCGTCACCGCCGGGATGACCGTCGAGGACTTCGTCACCCGGCCCGCCACGTCGTACGCGTCCACCCGGTCGGTGAACTGCCCGCCGTTCGAGAACCTGGTCCGCGAGGACACTTGGCCCTTCTGCACCGTGTCCCACACCGTCGACGTCAACACCGCCCCCGACGCGGTCGTCGTCGACGTCTCCCGGCCCAAACCGTCATAGACGTGCTTGATGGTCACGCCCCGCGCATCGGTCGACGACACCAACTGGCCTGCGACATCGTAGGTGGCGCTGGAGGCGCCCTTGTCCGGATCCTTGCTGGTCAACTGGTTGCCCTGAAGGTCGTAGGTGTAGGACCACACGTTGCCCTTCGGGTCGGTCATCTTGACCAGATTCCCCGCCAAGTCGTACACATAACTGGTCGTCGCGCCCGTGGCGGCCGTGGTCGCGCCCAAATGCTGGATCAACTGGGTCGTGCGGCCCCGCACGTCGGTCACCGTAGTGGTCGGCGTGCCGCCCGCCGGCGGCGTCACCGACACCCGATCCCCGCCATACGCGGTGGTGGTCGCCCACTTCAACACCTCGCCGCTATACAGGCTGTCGCTGATCTGCCGGCCGGCGAAATCGTAGGCGTACCGGTGGGAGCGGGGGATGCCCGCCCGGCTGGCCGGCTGCACCAGCACCGGCACCGGGTCCTGTTTCGCGGCGACGTGGTACTCGTCGGACAACACCGGCAGGCCCGCCGCGTTGTAACGGGTGTCGACCACCTCGCGGCCCCCGTCGGGCGCCCGGACCTGGGTTTGGACCGGCCGCAGCAGCGAGTCCACCTGACTTCTACCGCTAAGTCACACCGGGTTTTTGGTGGCGGCGTGGATCGTGGCTTGGGTGGCGGTGTCGATGGCAGGCGGGACGGTGATGGTCTGCTGGCCGATCTGGATGTGGGCGGCTCGTAGCGGCCGTAGGGTGCGGACGAATCGGCGGATTGACATGTGCGTGCGGGCCTGGATCGTGCGGGACACGGCCAGGGCGGCCATGACCATGGTCAGGTGCGCCTCGATCGAGTCGCGGATGTGGCTGAACATCGGGCGGGCCCGAAGGTCGGTCTTCGACATTCTGAAGGATCGTTCGACCTCGAACAGCTGATGGTAGGAGTCGATCACGGTCAGCGGGTCGACGGGCGTGACACCGTCGGGCACGGGCCTGCCGGGGCATCCCGCGACGGGCAGGCTCGTGACGTAGCCCTTGATCCCAGCCCGGGCCCTCGCTGACGCGACGAGGTCGTCGTTCAGGGCGAGTGTGGTCTTGTCGATGGCGGTCACGAACCGGGTGTTCTTAGCTTTCCGGGTCCCGGCGATCACCGCCTCGGCTTTGACGACCTGCGCGGCGATGGTCTTCAGGTCCCGCTCGGCCCTGGCCTGCCGGTACTGGTACACCGCCGCGTACCGGCGGAACCCGTCCTTCTTCGTGCCCATCAGAACCGGTTCGACGAACACCTGCCGGTCGGCCAGGGGCTGGCACGGGTCGGCGCGGGTGTGTTCGGCGATCGACCAGGGCACGTGGGCGATCCTGGAGCCGACGATGAAATCGAACCCGGCCCCAGCCAGCTCGCCGAGGTTGTGCTCGGACAACATGGCCGCGTCCGCGACGACGGTGAACGTGCCCAGGCCGCGCAGCTTCGCGAACTGTTCCACGACCGGCGCGATCGTGAGCGTCTCGCCCAGGCTGCCCTCGAACGCTTGCACGCCCAGCGGGAACCCGGCCTGGTCGACGAGCAGGCCCACGACGATCTGCGGCTCCAGCCGCCGCTCTTTCGAATAGCCCGGGATCCGGAACCCGTCAGCCGTGTCCGTCTCGAAATACAGCGTCGTCACGTCATACAACAACAAGCTCGCCCGCGGCCCCGCGAAGACCCAACACGCCTTCGCCAGCCGGTCCCGGTATCCCCGCTCCTGGCACCGTCTCAGACACCGGTAAATCGTCGCGTTCGCCGGCGCCCACGCGCCGGCCTCCGCCAGCACCCGCGCCGAATCCAGCTTCGACGTCGGCTCGATCACCCTGGCCAACGCCAACGCCTTGAACGCCTTGTCACCAACCGCATCGTCGAAACCCAACTGGGACCACACCGTCTCCAGCACCTCCCACAACACCGCCGACACCGTGCCCGTCACCCGCGCACCGGACACGGCCCGCCCAGACCAGGCGGCCCCCTGCCCATCCGCCACACCCGGCAACAGATCCTGCCCCGCGTGGACGATCTCCCACGCGGCCCCGACCAACAACGCGACATCGCCCGGCGTGCGACCCGTCCCGACATGCTGCAAGCCGACCTGCCGACGACCCTGCTTCCACACCACCCGGACCGCCGTCGCGCCCGCCCCATTCGGGACCTTCGACACGTACGCCCGCACCCCGACAGCCTACGAGGCCAGCCCCATCAGCACCACCAAGTCACACATCCCACACCAAAACCCCTAGCCAACACACACTTCAATAGCAACAGACGGCCAACCGGTAGAAGTCAGGTCGCTTGCGGCCTCGTTCTGGGCGGCCGCCGCCGTGGCGCGCAACCGGGCGGCGTTGGCCAGGTGGGCGCGTACGGACTCGGGCAGCGCGACCGTAAGTCGAGGGCGAACCACTCGTCTGGAGCCTCGGGCATGACAGCGATCAGATCGCGCGCCATCGCATCGGCCTCGCGGAGACTGCGGGCTTGCATGTAGTGATCGAACCCCTCCCCCGTCACAGCGACCAGCCAACACCGGTCATCGCGTTCAGCAGACGCCGCGTACGTCTTCCTCGCCACCAGTCCTTCCCCAGTTTCGGTTCGCGCCTTCCTCAGACGGTCTCCGCGTACTTGTGCGGACCAGACAAGAGCCACTGCGCTAAATGCTCTTCGCGGGAATGTCGACACTCGTATCACGCCGACCTCGCTGGTACCGCACTGGTCTCAGAATCTTCCTCCCCGTGCCGCTCACCAGCTGCGATCGCCCCCGAAAAACTCCGGCCTGTCTTTCGCCAAGCACGGGACCTGAGCGCACCTCCACGCGCCCCCCGTCAGCGCCGACCGGAAT
>WQUE01000288.1 GCA_009785885.1 Actinomycetes bacterium | reverse complement strand
CCTTGCGACGATCGAGACGGGTTGTGTCGCTTCCCACCCGCCAATCTGCCGATTCGGGTGACGCAGTCCGGCACGATCGTGCGATGAGCCTGTCAGCACAACGATCGAGACGGGTTCTGTCGCCGGCAGGCGCTCAGCTCAGCCGATCGGGACGAGACAGCGCCAGGGACGCGGTACGCCACTCGGCCAGCGGCGGAGGCGCAGCCGGGCCATGGTTGATCAGTGTTGCCTTCGGGACGCGGCCACAAGGGGCGTGAACCGCGGTCTCGCTGGCGGGCGGTCCTGCGATCATGGCCTAAGACTACATAAACCACTCGATTTATGTAGTCTTAGGTCATGCGCAGTCTCCAGAGTCCCTACACACCGGGGTCCGGCGCCAGGCCCCCCGTGTTCGCCGGGCGGGAGCCGATCATGGCACGCGCGGAGGCGATGCTGACACGGGTCGCCAACACCAGGCGGGCCGCACCGCAGCCCATGGTCATGACGGGTCCACGAGGCCTGGGCAAGACGGTCACCCTCGGCGAGATCGCCGCTACGGCCGGCGCGCGGGGCTTCGTGGTCTGCCCAGTCGCGTTCGATGCCGTTTCCGACAACACTCAACTGCTGGCACTCACCCTCGCGAAATCGACCGCTCCGCTGATGCGCAAAGGCAGCCGCGCCGCACAGGCCTTCGTCCGCCGGCTCGCAGCCTTGTCGATCGAACTCAACGCTGGCGTCGTCAGGATCACAAGTCCTGCGTCCGCGCAGTTCGCCCCGCCGTCTGACGCCAACGCGCGTCAGGTGCTCGGCGACCTCCTGGGCAAGGCGGCTTTCCTCGCCACCGATCGAGACCGGCTCGGGCTTGTCGTCTTGATCGACGAACTCCAGGAGGCCACCCGTCACCAGCTGGTCACCGTGTGCAACGCCATCCAGGACACGACCGATGCCCCGCTGGCCGTCTTCATGGCCGGCCTGCCGACGACCCCCGACAAGCTCATGTCCGCCGCCTCGTTCAGCGAGCGATTCGACTATCAGGAACTGACGCGCCTGGACGACGCTGCCGCCGAACGTGCCCTCGTCGAACCCAGCGTGGCGGTCGGGGTGCGGTGGGAGCCCGAGGCCGTCCGCCTGACCTTGATCGAGGCATCGGGTTCGCCCTACATGATCCAGAAGCTCGGGGACGAAGCGTGGTCGGCTGCGGCGCAGCCCGGTGGCCCCATCGACTCATGCGCTGCGATAACCGCCATCGACCGGACCCGGCACGACCTGGGCGTAGGCATGTTCCGCGGACGGTGGGCCAAGGCGAGCCCGCGCGAACGGGAACTGATCACCGCCATCGCCTGTGTGGCCGACGACGCGGGCGTCGCCCGTACCGCAGACATCGTGCGACTTCTGCACACGACCACACCCCGCCTGAGCCAGACCCGACGGTCGCTTCTCGACAAGGACCTCATCGAATCGCCGGGAAGAGGCTTGGTGTGTTTCACCATGCCCGCCTTCGGCGACTACGTCCTCGAAACAACGGGAGTGGCGCGCTCCGGGCCGGGCATGCCGCCGCAGGGATGAACTCGCGCCGTCCACACCCCGCACAGTGATCCCCACGCCAGATCGCATCGAACTGCTCGATCGCCTGCTCAGCCAGCACCGCTGAGTCTGTCAGCACACCCGCCTCGAAGTTCCGCCGCGCATCACTCTTCATCCCGATACCCGCGCCCGTCAGGTTCGCCGACCCGACATACATCATCACAAAGTCGAACACGATCACCTTCAGGTGCGCCCGCGGGGAGGTCCAGTGAGACTGACCCATCAGCCGCACTTCTTGTGGTCCACATCCAGTCTGTCCGACCATCAGCCGGCAGCCGCCATGCGGGACCTCCAGCCGGGAACCCACCTGCGCGGCCAGGCGACCGGGCTGGACGAGTGATCGCCACGGCAATCCAGCTCACAGGTTGGGTGACGAACGATGGCGCCCGGGGCGCCGGGCTCGCACGCGGTGCTATCATAGCTAGCATCGAGAGGAGCAGCCATGGCCAACGTCTTGATCCGGAATGTTCCGGAGCTGACCCTGAGGCGCATCGACGCCTTGGCGGCGCGCCAGGAGCTGTCGCGCGACGAGTACCTGCGCCGACAGCTGGACCGCACGGCGGAGGTGGAGCCGATGCCTGAGGCGATCGACTGGGCGCGCTTCGCCGCCACCCACCAGGATCTTCTTGATCCTGACGTGATGGAGCAGGCATGGCAGTGACGCGGTGGCTCGCGGACAAGTCGGCCCTTGCGCGGTTGCCGGTCACCCCCGACCGCGACCTGTGGGAAAACCGTATCCGCCGTGGGTTGGTCAGCCTGACGGTGGTGACGCGCCTCGAGGTGGGGTTCTCGGCGCGGGGCGGGACGGACCTGCGGGCGAGTCTGGACACACCGCCCCTCGCCCTCATGCCGCTCGAATACATGACGCCGGCGATCGAGAAACGTGCCCTCGAGGTGCAGGTGCTTCTAGCGGACAAAGGCCAGCACCGGGCGCCCTCGATCCCCGATCTGCTTGTGGCGGCAACCGCCGAAGTGACCGGCCTGACGGTGTTGCACATGGACAAAGACTTCGATCTCATCGCCGCCATCACCGGTCAGCCTCTCGAGCGTCTGCGCGACCGAGAGCCGATCAGGCATGAGTGAGGTCACGCGATCGATCGTCCTCCTCGGTGGGGGCTTCTCCGAACCGGAACACGGCGACCTCGACGAGTTCGTGATCGAGAGCAGCGGTGTCGCTCGTCCTCGAATCTGCTTCCTGCCCACGGCCAGTGGGGACTCCGCGGACTACATCGGCCGCTTCTACGCCGGGCTGGGCCGTTTCGGGTGTCGACTGTCCCACCTGGAGCTGTTCCGCCGCTCGGTGACCGACATCGACGGGTACGTGCGCCAGCATGATGTCATCTACGTGGGAGGCGGCAACACAGCCAATCTCCTGGCCGTATGGCGTCGGCATGGGGTGGACGAGGCGCTGCGGCGCGCCTACGCGGACGGCGTCACCCTGGCGGGAATCAGCGCCGGCGCGGCCTGCTGGTTCGAGGCCTGCCTCACCGACTCGTTCGGCCGGCTCGATCCGTTGCGTGATGGTCTCGGCTTGCTCCGGGGAAGCTTCTGCCCCCACTACGACTCGGAACCGGACAGACCGGCGAGGTTCACGGACCTTGTCCGCATCGGTGGGTTACCCGCCGGGTTGGGGCTGGACGATGGTGCCGCGGTGTGGCTGCGGAACGAGTCGGTCCGGACGGTCCGCAGCGTGAAGCAAGGGGCGGGTGTGCACCGCGTGACTCCCCTCGGCGACATGGTGGGCCAGGTGACCGGGCC
>WQUE01000287.1 GCA_009785885.1 Actinomycetes bacterium | reverse complement strand
CCGCTGCTGACCAAGGCGGACGGCACGAAGTTCGGCAAGACCGAATCCGGCACCGTGTGGCTGGATCCCGCGATGACGAGCCCGTACGCGTTCCACCAGTTCTTCGTGAACGCCGAGGACTCGATGGTGGGCGCGTACCTGCGCATTTTCAGCGAGCGGGGCCACGAGGAGATCGAGGAGTTGGACCGGCTCACCGCCACGGCGCCGCACCTGCGGGCGGCCCAGCACGCGCTCGCCGACGACATCACCGACCTCGTGCACTCGGTCGCCGAACGCGAGGCCGCCGTGCGGGCCGCCGAGGCGCTGTTCGGGCGCGGCGACCTGCGTGCGCTCGACGCGGCGACCCTGGAGTCGGTCGTTTCCGAGTTGGCGCCGGGCGACGTGGCGTCGGTGGACGGGCAGGGACCTCTCGTCGTGGACGCCCTGGTGGCGTCCCGCGTCGTCGATTCGAAGGGCGCAGCCCGCCGCGCCATCGCCGAGGGGGGCGCCTACCTGAACAATGCCAAGGTGATGTCGGCGGATGCCCGTCTCGGACCGGACGACCTGCTCGCCGGCCGGTGGGTGCTGTTGCGGCGCGGGAAGAAGACGGTCGGCGCGGTCCAGTTCCTGTCCTGACCGGTGGCCCGCCCGCGTCCGGATGGCGGGCGGTTCGCATTTTCCCCGGTGCGCGTGGCATATTCGGGCACGGAATGCTTTTCCTCGAGGTGCGGAGGTCACGATGGGTCTCGCCGTCGACGCGGCCGGGCTGGCCATCGAAACCCGGGGCCTGCGGAAGACCTACCGGACGAGGCATGGTCGGAACGTCGGCGTGGACGGCCTGGACATGCACGTGCCGGCGGGGGGTGTCCACGGGTTTCTCGGGCCGAACGGCTCCGGGAAGACGACGACGATCCGCATGCTGCTGGGCCTCATCCATGCGGACGGGGGCACCATGGCGGTGTTCGGGCAGCCCATCCCGCGGGCGTTGCCCAAGGTGATCGGGCGCATCGGCGCGATCGTGGAACAGCCGCAGTTCGACCGGGCGTTCTCGGCCCGGCTCAACCTCCAGCTGTTGGCGCAGGGCATCGGCGTGCCGCGGACGCGCGTCGACGCGGTGCTGGAGGAGACGGGACTCGCCGACCGGGCCCGCGACAAGGTGGGCGGCTACTCCCTGGGCATGCGCCAGCGCCTCGCGGTCGCGGCGACGCTGCTGAAGGACCCGTCCTTGCTGATCTTCGACGAACCGACCAACGGCCTCGACCCGGCCGGGATCCACGAGATCCGGGAGCAGATCCGCGCGCTGGGCGCGGCGGGGCGGACGATCCTGGTGAGCAGCCACATCCTCTCCGAGGTGCAGCAGATCGCCGAGTCGGTGACCATCATCGGCCAGGGGCGCGTGCTCGCCGAGGGGCCCGTCGCAGAGTTGACGGGACGGGCCGGCGGCCACCTCGAGGTGGGCGTGCCGGAGGCGGAGCGAGAGCGGGCCCGGACGATCCTGGCCGGCGCCGGTTTCGCCATCGTCCCGGCCGACGGGCCGATGGTGCTGGTCGACGGGGTGGACGCGCCGGACCGCCTCGTCGCCGTGTTGGCCGGCCAGGGCGTGTACGTGAACCATCTGGTCACGCGCGTCCCCGATCTGGAGTCGGTGTTCCTCGCCCTGACGCAGGACCGGGCCCCATCCGGCGATGTCGAGGCGGCGTCGTCGCCGACTCCCGCGGACGTCCCGGCGGTGGAACCTGAGGCGTCCCCTTCCGCGTCGCCGACCGAGGCGCCCCGGGTCGCCCGGCGGGCCATGTCGGAGGAGGACTGACGCATGCGCCTGATCGCCGTCGAGTGGCGCCGCCTATGGCACCGGGCGAGCGCGCGGTGGCTCGTGGTGGTGCTGGTGGCGCTCCTTGCCCTGGGGGGCTGGTCTGCATGGCGCGACTCGACGCCCCCCTCCGCGGCGGAGGCGGCGCAAGCCCAGCAGTGGTACGAGCAGAACCGGACCGACTGGGAGCAGGTGGTCCAGGATTGCCGTCGATCGCAGGCCGACGCGCAGGCGCAGAGTCCGGGGACTCCGGTCGACCTCGGGTGCGACCAGCTGACGCCTCCCCAGCTCAGCGACTTCGTGCGGGAGGTCGTCCCCTGGGGCACGAGCACGACGTCCTTGCTGCTCCTGGTCGCACTGGCGGCCGGTCTGGTCGGGCTCATGACGGGAGGCCTGTTCACGGCGGGGGAGTTCGGCTCGGGCGTGGCCTCGATGTGGCTCACCTTCGTGCCGGGCCGGACGAAGGTGTACGCCAGCCGGTTGGTGGCGGTCGGCCTGTGGACGCTCACGCTCGGCGTGATCGCCAACCAGGTGGCCACGTGGCTGCCGTGGGTGGCGTTGCGGTTCAGCGGCCAAGCGCCGACCCTGCCCCCCGGCTTCTGGGCCGATGTCTGGTTGCCCTACAGCGCGTATGGCGTGGGCCTCGCGGTGGCGGCGGCCCTTGCCGGTGCCGCCCTGGGGTTCGTCCTGCGCCGGGGTGTGATCATCCTCGCCCTCGGCATCGTCTACCTGGTGGCCGACACGATCGTCGTCGGCAACGGGATGCGGGCGGCCCGGTGGATGCTCAGCCTGGTCAGCCGGGCATTCGTCGCCGGCAAGGCCGGGTACACCACGATGACGTGCACCAACGATCCGGCCTTCCAAGGCGCCTACTCGTGCAACTCGGTGGAGCACACCATCCTGCGCTCCCAGACGTGGCTGGAACTGGGTCTCCTCATCGGCATCCTGATCCTCGGAGGCTGGCTCGTGTTCCGTCGCCGGGACGTCAGCTGACACCGCGCTGGCCGTCTCGCCAAAGATCGGACACACGTGGGCTTGCCTGGACCTTGCGGATCGGGTAGAGTACTCATCCGCGTCCAAAACGCTGGTGAACCGAGCGAAGCGAGGAACACCAAGGACGCAAGCGTCTCAACATGGAGCTGACAAGCCGATTTGACTCGGACCGCCAGATCCGGTAGAGTAACGCAGGTTGCCCCAAGTGCCGGGCTCGGAAGAGCCGGGGACGCGGGACGCACCCGAAACCTGAGAACTCAACAGCGTGCTTAAAAGTCAATGCCAAATAATGCACAAAACCGTGCTCGAAGGCCCGACTTGGCAACAAGCCGGTCCTTCAGAGTCTCGGATTTTCCTTTGATGACAAAGATAGATCTAGCAATAGATCCTGTCAGGCATCTCAACCAGGAAGACTTGGGGTCACGCCTTCGGGCGGTCCCCGACAAGTTTTCAATGGAGAGTTTGATCCTGGCTCAGGACGAACGCTAGCGGCGTGCTTAACACATGCAAGTCGAACGGTAAGGCTCTTCGGAGTACACGAGTG
>WQUE01000286.1 GCA_009785885.1 Actinomycetes bacterium | reverse complement strand
CCGTTGCGGGTGCGCTGGCGGACCCGGCGATGGCGCGGCGGACGTTCGTCGCTGCCGCGGCGGGTTTCCTCGGTCGTCTCCTCCGCGGCCCGCGCCGGCCGCCGGCGCGCCCGGGTGGACTCCGGCTTCGCGGCCGTGCCGCGCGAGCCGGAACGCCGCCGGTCGGACTCCTCGGCGTGGTGCTCGCGTGGACGGGCCGGGATGAGCCGGCCGGCCGTCCCCTCCGGGATGCCAAGGTCGGTGAGAAGCTCCGGTGTCGTGGAGTACGACTCGGTGATCTCTGTGAACGGCAGGTCCAGGGCCTTGTTGATGACCTTCCAGCGCGTCACGTCGGACCAGTCGACGAACGTGACGGCCACGCCCGCGTTGCCGGCGCGGCCCGTCCGCCCGATGCGGTGGACGTACATCTTCTCGTCGTCCGGGCACTCGTAGTTGACGACGTGCGACACGCCCGCAACGTCGATACCGCGGGCGGCCACATCGGTGGCCACCAGGACCGTCGCGTCCCCCTTGCGGAACCGCCGCAGCGAGCGTTCGCGCGCGGTCTGCGGCAGGTCGCCGTGGATGGCGACCGCGTTGAAGCCCCGGTCGACCAACTCGTCGGAGATGCGCTGCGCCGAACGCTTCGTCCGGGTGAAGACCATCATCTTCGTCAGGCCGGGCGTCTGGAGCAGCTTGCCGAGGATCTCGGGCTTGTCCAGGTCGTGGGCCTGGTAGACGAACTGCGTCGTCTGGGGCACCGTCAACTGGGCCTCGTGGCCCTCCGCCCGCACGTTCACCGGCTGGTGCATGCTGGCGCGGGCCAGGGACACGATCGGGCCCGGCATCGTGGCCGAGAACAGCATCGCCTGACGATTCGCGTCGGTCATGCCCACCAGTCGCTCGACATCCGGCAGGAAGCCCATGTCGAGCATCTCGTCGGCCTCGTCCAGCACCAGGTGGACCACGTGCGACAGATCGAGGATCCGGCGGTCGGCCAGGTCGAGCAAGCGTCCGGGCGTGCCGACGACGATGTCGACACCGTCGGTGAGCGTGTCCACCTGGTCGTCGTAGCCGACGCCGCCGTACACGGTGAGGAGGCGGGCGCCGCGGTACTTGTTGGCCATGGTCAGCTCGGCGGTCACCTGGCTGGCCAGCTCGCGTGTCGGGGTGAGGACGAGCGCCTGCGGCTTGCCGGGCGCCACCAGATCCTCGTAGTCCTCGTCCCGTTCGAGCAGCACGTGCTGCAAGAGGGGCAGCCCGAACGCCAGCGTCTTGCCGGTGCCGGTGCGGGCCTGCCCGATCAGATCCGCGCCGGATAGGGCGATGGGCAGCGCCATTTCCTGGATGGGGAACGGGCTGGTGATGCCGCCCTCGGCCAGCGCCCGGATCAGGATGTCGTCGACCCCGAGATCGGCGAAGCTGGTGGTGGGGGCCGGACGGAGTTCGTCTTTGGTCATGCGGTTGTTCGTCAACTTCCTTCGAAGTGGGCCGCCCTGCGCGCGGGCGCCCGATGTCTATGGGTTCAGGGCGCCGAAGCCGACCTGGCGGTGGGGCTCTTGGCCCAGCTCCAGATAGCCGATCTTGCCCACGGGCACGAGCAGGCAACGTCCGTGCCCGTCGTCGAGCTTGAGGAGTCCGTCGGGATTCGCGACGGCGTCACGCAGGGCCTGCTCCACCTCGTCGACCGTCTGGGCCGTCTCGATGGTCAGTTCCTTGGCGACCTGAAGTATCCCGATTCTGATGTCCACGTCTCACCAATCTACCCGGTGGGGCGAGCCACCCGCGTGCCGGCGTCCTGCGACGGCGCCGGGGGGTCATCACGCGGGCGCGCCGGTGCCGCGACGTCGAGGGCGGCCACGGTCACGTTGTCACGGCCCCCTTGGCTGTTCGACCACGCCACGAGGCCCTCGGCCAACCTCCACGCCGGCGGGCGCTCCAGGCCCAGTTCGGCCAGGCAGTCGTGGACGACGCGCTCCATGTCGGCGGGCGCAGACGCATAGTTCCACAGACCGTCCGAGCAGACGATGACCCAGCCGGCGGTCTTCGGATGGAGCGCCTGGAGGGTCGGTTCGGGGTCGCCCGCCCCGGGACCAAGCCATTTCAGGATTGCATGCGCCTGCGCCCCGGTCTCGGCGGCCACACGCGCCATGCCGAGTTCGATGCGGGCCTGGGCGAGGGAGTCGTCGGTGCTGAGCAGGCGGGCTTCACCCGTGTCGGGTACCCAATAGCAACGGGAGTCGCCGATGTTGCCGACGACGATGCGGCCCCGCCACCAGGCGGCCAGCACGAGCGTGCACGCCCAGGATCCTGGCTCGTCGAACTCCGCCGCCGCCAGCACCGCATCATTTGCGTGGACGAACGCCTCATGGATACGCGAACCGAGGTCGGGCAGACTGAAAATGCCGGCGCCTTGGAGCGTATCGGCCAGCCGGTTGGCCGACACGGTGGCCGCGACGTGGGCGGCCTGCGCCGAGTGGGGAGACGTCGACACGCCGTCGCTGACCGCCACCGCCGCGATCCGGCCGCCATCGGCGTCCAAACCGGCGGCGATGGCCAGCGAATCCTGGTTCGTGGTATGGCTGAGCCCGATGTCGCTGGCGCCGCCGGCCCACGGACACGGCCGCAACACGACATGATCCGTGTCGCCTTCGACGAGCGGTCGCTCGCCATCGGCAGGCCCGACGGGGCCGGTGGGTCGTGATGTCGATGTCATGGAGTGTGGAAGGGTGTTCGCGAAGGACCGAGCCGCAACACAAGCGGGTGTGTACTCCGCGACACGCGCTGAGTCAGGCCGGTCTCACCTGGGCGCCTCTTGGCGGGCCAGGCCGCGCGAGTGAGACCGGCGGGTACGACGAATTCCTGGCTGGTGGCCACGTGCCGGCCGCGACACGGGCCACCAGCGTCAGCGCTCAGCCGATGGTCCTGACGTGTTCGGCCTGCTTGCCCTTCGGGCCCTGCGTGATTTCGAACTCGACCTTCGCGCCCTCGTCGAGGGTCTTGAAGCCGTTGGACTCGATGGCGCTGTAGTGGACGAAGATGTCCTCGTTGACGGGCGGATCGACTGCGATGAATCCCCAACCCTTTTCGGCATTGAACCACTTGACGGTTCCCTGTGCCATGGTGTGCTCCTCAATACAAATGTCGGGCCACAACTCGTGACCTGACCGCCCGGAATGGTTGTGTGCCAGGGTTCGTCGGCGATGCCACCCGTCACTGACCCTTACCGCTTCGGACAGTGGGTCAAGTTTTGCACATTTCGCGCCGTGGCGCCACCAATGCTGCCCGGATGGGCACGCCGATGGCTGCCAGCGGACGGCGCCGGCCGGTCTGTGCGCGGGATCAAGGCGAGTGGTGGACCCCGTCA
>WQUE01000285.1 GCA_009785885.1 Actinomycetes bacterium | reverse complement strand
CCCGACTCATGGGGCGCGGCCGTGTGAAGGCGAAGCAGACGAAAGTCGCTCGCGATCTGAAATACCGTTCGGTGGACACCGACTTCGCCTCGCTGGCGCGCGAGCTGCGCGGCGACGAGGAACCGGTCGACGACGTGGACGACGACCTGGACGAGGACGAGGACGAGTACGCCACCCTCGCGGCCCGCTACGACGAGGACGACGTGGAGGTCGGCTTCGACGACGACGACCGTCGCTGAGGCCGGTTCCACCCGTTCCGTACCCCCGCCCGATCACCCCAGCACGTACACTCCGGGCGTGCCCCAGGCGCACAACCACCGTCCGGCCACGCGGCTCCTGATGAAACCGCCCTCCGCGCCGACGAGGTCCGTCGGCGTCGTCGGCCAGCGGACGGCCCCGGCCGCCAGGTTCGCGCCGTCGTACACGTCGATCCCATCCGTCGGTGGCAGGACGTAGATGCGCCCGTCGGCGGTGGCCCCGACCATGGCCCCCGCCACCCGGGTGAACGGCAAGGGCGAGGTCGCGTCCAGCAGCACCCCGCCCAAGGTGGGGTCCCCCTGGCACCACAGCAGCACCGTCGTGCCGGCGAGCGTCACGGGCCCCGGCGGATCGGTGGGGGACGAGGGGCCACCCAGGGAGCATGTCGCCTGCTGGGACGTCTCGCCGCCCGCCTGCCACAGCCGGGCGCCGGTCGCGATGGAGTACGCGGTGAGGGACGTCGGGGCCGTGACGTCCCGGCCGTTCCCCGACACGGCCCGGCCCTCCAGCACGAGCAGCACGTCGCCCGCCGCCGGGTCCGTGTACCAGCCGAACGAGCCGTGGAACGACAGGGGTTTGGCCCAGCGCGGCGTGTCGGTCCCGGGATCCCAGGCCAGGATGGACACGTCCCCCCCATCCGACTCGACCCGCAGCGGCGCCCCGGCGGGGCCCTCGTACGTGAGCGTCGAGGTGTGACGGGTCGACCAACCGGCAAGGTCGGTGCCGTAGCCGGCCGGGCGTCCGTCCTTCGTGGAGACGACGCCCGTCGCGGTCGTGAATGCCTCCGTGCCGATCCAGGACGGGGTCACGCCGCCGAGCGGGACGCTCCAGTCGCCGACGGCGGTTGCCGACGCGTCGTCCACCACGATCAGGGTGGACCCGGCCCAGACCATCTGGTGCAGGCCGCCGGTCAGCTGGAGGTCAGGCAGGAGGTTACATGACATCGGGGGCTGGGTCCTGGCCGCCGGGTCGTGCCGGACAGTGGCGATGAGGAGTGACCACGTGACCGATGTGCCGGGCGCGCCTGTGACGCCGTAGGCGAGGGCGACCTGTGCCGCGTCGGGCGAACCGTCCGGGGGGACGGGTTGGGGTGCGACGATCCAGGTGGCGCCGGGTTGGGCGACGACGCCGCACCCGCCCAGCGACGGGCGCGCGGCGTCCATGTCCAGCCAGTCGGTCATGGCATCGGTGTCGTTGGTGGCGACGAGCCAGTGCGGCGGCACCCACGTGACGTCGCTGATGGCGCCGGGGGTCGACGTGTTCGCCGACTCGATCTGCGTCCAGGTGCCGGGCGTCAGGCTCGTCGTCGGCTCGGCGCTGGCGGGTTCCGTCGATCTGCCGGGTGTCGGGGGCGGCACCGGTCCCAAGGGCGGGGTCGACGGTGTCGCGGGGACGCTGGGCGTGGGGGATGCGATCAGCCCAGGCGGCCGTCCCGCCCAGCCGGTGAGCCACCAGATCGCGACCGCGAGCACGACCGCCGTGGCGACAAGGCCGGACCAGACGGGCCAGTGGCGGCGCCGGTGCGGCGGCGGCGCCGGTGCGGCCGGTTCGTCCGGCGGTGGGTCCGTCGTCGTCGGCCGGGCGCGGAGGGCGGCGTCGGCGTTGGGGTGTTCGGCGGCGATGGGGGCCAGGTCCGGCCAGTCGGCGACCAGGGCGTGGAGCGTCCCGGTCGGGGTCGCCGGGTCGAGGACGGCCGCCAGGGCGGCGCGCTGGTCGTCCGCACGCGACACGTCCCCACCCCCCTTGGTGCCACCGCGCCGGGCGTCGTCGCCCGTCGTCCCGACGCTATCACCGTGCCCTCCCCGAGTCGCCGAAGGCAACGGCTAGAGTGGAGCCACGCGGACGACTCGGCGTCCGCCCTAGGAGAGGCGCCCCTCATGAAGTTCCTCATCGTCGTACTCATCATCATCGTGGTGCTGGTGGTCCTCGCGATCATGCAGTACAACGGCCTGGTCCGGCTGCGCAACAAGCTGCAGGAGTCGTGGCGGCAGGTGGACGTCGAGTTGAACCGGCGCTACGACCTCGTCCCGAACCTGGTCGAGACGGTCCGCGGCGCGGCGGGCTATGAGGCGGGCACGCTGGAGCAGGTGATCGGGTTGCGGAATCAGGCGCGGGCGATGGCGGGCAGTGGTGCGGCGGCGTCGGACCGGGCGGGGGTCGAGGGCCAGTTGTCGCAGGCGTTGACGAACATCATGGTGACGGCCGAGGCGTATCCGACGTTGCAGGCGAATCAGTCGTTCCAGCAGTTGTCGCGGCAGTTGGCCGAGACGGAGGATCGTATCGCGAACTCGCGGCGCTACTACAACGCGATCGTGGGGCAGTACAACACGAAGACGGAGGCGTTCCCGTCGAACATCTTCGCGAGCACGTTCGGTTTCCAGAAGGGCGGCTATTTCCAGGTGGACGACCCGGCCGTGCGGGAGAACGTGAAGGTGGACTTCACCGACATGCGTCCCGGTGTGGGCCCCGCGCCGACGCCTGCCCCGCCGGTGTCGTTCGGGACGCCGGCGGTGGGGACGGGTGCCGACGTGCAGACGCCGGTCGTCCCGCCGGTCGAGGCGCCCCCGCAGCCGGCGCCGGTGATCGATCCCCGTACGGGCCGGCCTCCGGTGGCGTGATCGCCTACGTGGCGGATGGGGCGCACTACGACGAGGTCGTGGCGCGTATCGGCGACGTCCGTCATGATCTGTGGTTGGGGACGGCCGATCTGAAGGATCTGTACGTGGCGCGTCGTCGCACGGCCGAGCCGCTGTTGGCGGTGCTGGCGGAGTTGGTGGGGCGGGGCGTGTCGGTGCGGCTGTTGCATGCGAAGGAGCCGGGGCCGAATTTCCGGGCGGATTTCGATCGGTATCCGGTGTTGGTGGACGGGTTGGAGCGGGCGTTGTGTCCGCGGGTGCATCTGAAGGTGATCGTGTTCGACTTTGTGCTGGCGTACATCGGGTCGGCGAACCTGACGGGTGCGGGTATCGGGATGAAGGGTGATGTGCGGCGGAATTTCGAGGCGGGTGTGCTGACGGATGAGCCGGTGCTGGTCGAGCGGGCGATCGAGCAGTTCGATGCGATCTGGCGGGGGGATCATTGTGCGGGGTGTGGCC
>WQUE01000284.1 GCA_009785885.1 Actinomycetes bacterium | reverse complement strand
GTGGTTCGGCGGCCAGCCCGGCGGCCGGTGCGGCCGGTGTGGTGATGGTCGTGCTGCTGGGCTTGGCGGTCGGGGTTGGTGTGGTGTGGCGGCGGCGTCAGGCGCAGGCCTGAGGCCGCATGAGGCGGGGGTGACACTCCCGCATGAGTGAACAGTGAACAGGGTCCCCGCCGGTACTATCCGGCGGGGACCCCTCACGCCCGGCGAAACACCGCAACAGACGACCGGCCGGCGGCAACCCCGGCAGTGGTGCCATCCGGGTGAAGCCCCTATAGTTGTGGGGAAGCGGACGCACTGCGGCGATCCTGCGGCGCGGCCGCAATCCCATGCCCGAACGGGTACGGGACGACCGTTGCGCCGAACGGTTGCCAGCACAACACGCCGAATCAATAACCGAACAAAAGGCTGGATGGACGCGATGAATGACGAATTCGACGCCAAGGACAATGCTGTCGACGTAGCCAAAGACGCCGGCGAGGTGCATTACGGCATCATGCCTGGGCAAGCGATTCCGGCGCCGGAGCCGGACGTGCGCGCCGAGGTCGCGGCGCCGTCCGAGCCGGTGGTGGAGACGGCACCGTGGGAGGAACCCGAGACCGACGAAGACGAGGCCGGTGCCGCCCCCTGGTGGGCGATACCGGCGGCGCCGGCGCGTCCCGTGGTGGCCGAGCATGCGCCCTGGGAGACGCGGGATGCCGTGCCGTGGTACGACGCCGTCCTGGCCGACGATGCCCCCGAGGCCGCGCCGGATCCCCGGGCGTGGGCGGAGGTTGCGGTGGACGCGCCCGCCGAAGTCATCTCGGGTGAGGTCGCCGGCGAGCCGCAGCCCGTGGCCGAGGTGGAAGAGCCGACGGTCGTCGCGGCCCCCGTCGCGGTTGCCTCGGACGAGGCGGTCAATGTGCCGGACGAGGTTGCCGAGGTGCCCGAGGCGCAGCGGGTGGCCGAGGTGGAAGAGCCGACGGTCGTCGCGGCTCCCATCGCGATCGCCCCGGACGAGGCGGTGCCCGCCGACGTCGTCCCGGACGAGGTAGTTGATATGCCGGACGAGGCGCCCGCCGAGGTCGTTCCGGACGAGGTCGTCCCGGACGAGGTGCTGGACATGCCGGACGAGGTTGCCGAGGTGCCCGAGGCCCCGGTGATCGTCGAAGCCCCCGTCGTGATCGCCTCGGACGAGGTCCCCGCCGCGGTCGTGCCGGACGACGCCGCCGAGGTCGTCCCCGACGAGGAAACCGAGGTGTCGGTGATCGTCGAAACCCCCGTGGATGCCGGCGAGGCCGTGCCGATGGAGGACACGGAGGTGCCCGCCGCCGCGGCCGACGAGCCCGAGCCTGTGGCCGTGCCCGTCCCCGAGCCAGTGGACGGGGCCGAGGCCGTCGCGGAGCCCGCCCCGGTGGAGGCGCGGCGGAAGCACGAGCCGAGGTACCCGGGCGTCCCGGACGTGATCAACGGCAACGGGGCCGTGTCGTACGTGATGAAGCACGTCTGCGGCGGCATGATCGGCTACCCGATCACCCCGTCGACGGAGATTTCGGAGAACTTCGAGGCGGCCCGGGCGGAGGGCCAGCTGAACGTGTGGGGCAAGCACCCGTTCTTCGTCGAGGCCGAGGGCGAGCACTCGGGCCAGTCGGGCGCGTTGGGCGCCGCGCTGGCGGGCGGCAACTACGTGTCGAACGCGTCGAGCGCCCAGGGCATCCTGTACGGCATGGAGTCCCACTTCGTGACGGTGGGTCACAAGGTGGGCGGTTTCGTGCTGCAGGTGGCGGCGCGGGTCGTGTCCAAGGCGAGCCTGAACGTGATGGCGGGCCACGACGACGTGTACGCGCTGCTGCCATCCGGCTACACGGTGCTGTTCGCGTCCAACCAGCAGGAGATCGCCGACCTGGCCGCGATCGGCTACCGGACGGCGGCGCTGTCGCTGATCCCCGTCGCGAACGCGATGGACGGTTTCGCGACGAGCCACGTGATGAGCGAGGTCATGCTGCCGGAGCCGGAGCTGCTGAAGGAGTACCTGGGTGACCCGGCCGGGCGCATCCCGTGCCCGACGGTTGCGCAGGAGATCCTGTTCGGCGCGAAGGGCCGCGTGTTCCAGCTGAAGCGCTGGCTCGACCGCCACGCGCGCGACCTGCGTCCGGACGACGTGGCCGCGCTCGTCGCCGAGCTGGACGCGAACCCGGACGCGATCGAGGCCGACGACACGGGTGCGCGCCTGCGTCAGTCGATGCCGTTCGTGCCGGAGCCGCTGCGCGGCCAGTGGCGGCGCGCCTGGCTCGGGGCGTACCCCAAGGGCACCCGGCAGCGCGTCCCGGCGCTCGTCGACCCGCACAACCCGGGCCTGACCGGGCCGGTGCAGAACCAGCCGGACTTCCAGGCGGCCGAGGCCGACCACCGTACCCACTTCGCGAACGCGGTGCCGGCGCTGGTGCGCCAGGCGATGTCCGAGTACGCCGACCTGACGGGCCGCGACTACGCGCCGATCCTGTGCTACGACACCGACGACGCCGACTTCATCATGGTGGCGCTCGGCTCGATCTCCGAGGACATCCGGGCGATCCTGCCGTACCTGCGCTCGCAGGGCATCAAGGCGGGCGTCGTGTCCGTGAAGCTGCTGCAGCCGTTCCCGGAGGCCGAGCTGGCGAAGGCCCTGGCCGGCGCGAAGTCCGTGATGGTGCTGGAGCGTTCGGACGACACGGCGCTCACCCGGTTCGTCACGGGGGCACTGTTCAAGGCCCGCGCGAACACCGACGATCCCGGCGCGTTCCCGGGCATGCCGGCGATCGGTTCGATCCCGCGCCTGGTCACGGCGATCTACGGCCTCGGCAGCCACGACGTGCAGCCGCGTCACCTGATCGCGGCGTACAAGTACCTGGCGGACGGGCCGACCAGCCCGCTGATCTACATCGGCAGCCAGTTCTTCGACCCCAAGGCGACCGGCACGATGGCCGCACTGCAGGACAAGCTGCGCGCCGCCTATCCCGAGACCGAGCTGATGGCCCTGAAGACCGAGCCGAACCCGCCGCACCTGCTGCCAAAGGACGCGATGCGCATCCGGTTCCACTCGGTCGGCGGCTACGGCACGATCGCGACGGGCAAGCTGCTCACCGACATCCTCGCCGGGATGCTCGGCATGCACTCCAAGTCGGCGCCGAAGTACGGCTCGGAGAAGTCGGGTGCGGCAACCAACTACTACATCACGGTCAGCCCGGAGCCGGTGCTGTTCACGAACAACGACATCGAGGACGTCGAGGTCGTGATGAGCCCCGACCATGTCGTGTTCCAGCACACGAACCCGCTGAAGGGCCTGGTGGACGGCGGCACGTTCATCCTCCAGTCGAACGAGTCGCCGCTGGACGTGTGGA